>NZ_CP146070.1 GCF_037023735.1 Roseovarius sp. S88
GAACCGGTCAGCAACCTCGACCCTGCACGTGCGACAGAGATCCTGACACTGCTGACCGGGGCAGCGCGCGCTCGGGGCGCGACCGTGATATTCTCCTCGCACCAGCCTGATCTCGCCCGGCGCTTTGCCGATCGTATTGTTGGCATGCGGGACGGGCAGATTGCCTTTGACGTGGCTGTTGATGACCTGAGTGAAGCCGCAACGGTCGAGCTTTATCGCGAGGCTGGGATCCCTCCCGGTACCGGCCTCAGGGCGGTCAGCTGATGAGGTCGCGCGGGTTAGGCAGTTTCGCCGCCGGGCTTCTCATCGCTGGCGCAATTCTTTGGTCCCTTTTGACGACCGACGTCGAACTGTCGCGTCTCTTGTCAGCAGGTCCTCGGATTGCCGACTTCCTCGGCCGCATGGTGCCCCCCGATCCAACTGTCATGAATGAAATCATGAAAGGCAGCGCAGAAACATTGCGCATCGCGATCCTGGGGTCCTTGGGCGCGGTGTTTCTCTCCGTACCGCTCGGGATACTCGCGTCCGAAACAATGGTGTCCCCGGCGGTCTTTCGTCCCGTCCGCACCTTGCTTGCCCTCATTCGCGCGGTCCCGCTGATCCTCGTCGCTATGCTCATGGTCGGCGCGGTCGGGCTTGGCCCTCTGCCTGGCATCATCGCGGTTGCCATTCACGCGACCGGCATGCTCGCAAAGTTCTATGCCGAAGCTATCGACAGCGTATCCCGCGCACCGATTGCCGCACTGGAAAGCGCTGGCGCGGGACCGCTAGCGCGGCTCAGGCACGCAATCTGGCCGCAGATGGCACCCGTCGTCGCGCGAGACACAATTTTCCGGTTCGAATTGAACCTGCGGGAGTCGCTTATCCTGGGCATCGTAGGTGCTGGAGGAATTGGGTTCTACATCCAAACCTATGTGCGGTCGTTTCAGTACGACAAAGCGGCAAGCGTGACTCTGGCCGTGATCGCCATGGTAATCACCATCGAGGCAATCAACGTGGCGCTCAGACGGCGGTTTGCGTAAACCCACCCAGCGAAGACCCATCCGAGGCCTTCGTCTTAAGCATAAATCTCGATGGGTGTACCGTCACTGACCATGGCGTAGATGTCTTCGATCTCTCGGTCCGTGACCGAGATGCACCCTGCCGTCCAATCCCGCTTATCCTTGGGATCAACACCAGGGCGTGGGCCACCGTGAATGAAGATATCTCCGCCGGGCGAACGCCCCTGCGCCTTCGCAAATGCGATGTCCGCCTCGTTCGGGTACGAGATCCCAATGGAAAGATGAAACAGGCTGTCAGGATTTCGCCTGTCAATCACATAAGAGCCTTCTGGCGTGCGACCGTCCCCTTCAAACTGCTTGTGACCTTCGGGTGCGAAGCCAAGGCCCATGGGAAACGTGCGCAAAACACCTTCTGTCCCATCGAGGACAATCATGCGCTGACTCTTATAGACCCTCAGCCGGGTCACCTCCGGCCCCCTGTAAGTGCGGAACTTGTTTGCACATCCAGAAAGAAATGTCGCCAGCGCTCCCAGGAGGATCGTGCGACGTGAAACTCGAAAATTCACTGCTCTATGCCTCTTTCGTGAGGTCTCTTCCGAATTTGACACTAACGTGGCGTGCCAGCCCATTCAATGGCCGTGCGCCAAAGCACCTTCGGCCAATCTGTCACCGACGCGGTCACCGCCTTGGGGTGGAGACTCCGCACGGTGTCCGTTCAAAAGTCTGAGCGCATTTGCGACCACCAGCAGTGACACGCCAACATCTGCAGCAATTGCCCCCCACATCGTCGCCATGCCAAAGGCCGTCAGCCCTACGAAAACGGCTTTAGTGGCGAGAGAAATGCCGATGTTCTGCCGAATGATCGACATCGTGCGGCGCGAGTGACCGATCAGCCAAGGAACTTTGCCAATGTCATCGGTCATCAAAGCGATATCAGCAGTTTCAATGGCCGCATCCGAGCCGACAGCGCCCATGGCTATCCCGTAATGCGCCCGCGCCATGGCAGGCGCATCATTGACCCCGTCCCCGATCATCGCGACCATGTCATGCTCTGCGACCAACTCCTCAATAGCCGTCACCTTGTCTTCGGGCAAAAGCTCGGCCCGCACCTCATCAATGCCAACCTCGTCGGCCACGGCACGGGCTGTGCGCTCGTTGTCACCGGTCAGCATGATGATCTTTGTGACGCCCTGCGCGTGCAGCTGTGCGACAATACCTTTGGCATCGGGGCGAATGCGGTCGCGCAATTCCAGAAGCCCTGTCACACCGTTCTCATTGCCTACCGCTACAAGCGTGCTGCCCGCTTCCTCGATCCGGTTCCGCAGATCAGATGGAATGGTGTCGCCAAAGCCCTTTTCGACCGCAAAGCGATCCGATCCGAGCCAGACACTCCGCCCGTCCATGCGTCCTTCCAGCCCACGACCCGGAACCGTGCGGGTGTCTTCGGCGGCTTTGACCGAAATCCCGTCCTGCTCGGCCTTGCCGAGAATGGCGCGCGCGAGGGGATGCGACGACCGCGCCTCCAAAGCCCCAGCGATGGTGAGGAGATCGGCTTCGGACACATCCCCCAAAGGATACACTGCGGCCACCTCCGGCTCGCCCATGGTGATCGTGCCGGTCTTGTCCAAGGCGAGGGCCGTGGTCCGGCCGGGCGCTTCAACATAAGCGCCGCCCTTGATCAGCACTCCAGCGCGCGCAGAGGCCGTCAGAGCTGCAACGATTGACACTGGCGTCGAGATGACCAGCGCACAGGGACAGGCGATGACCAACAAGACCAGTGCGTTGTAGAACCAGTAGTTCCATTCACCGCCCAAAAGAAGCGGAGGCAGGACGGCAATTGCGACGGCAAGTGCCATCACGATCGGCGTATAGATCCGAGCAAATTTTGTAACCCATTGCTCGACCTCGGCGCGTTTGGAGTGCGCGTCGCCGACCATGCGGATGATTTTTGACAGCACCGTGTCAGTCGCCGCTTTCGTCGCGCGGACCGTCAGCGTGCCCTCTCCATTGATGGTTCCTGCGTAAACCTCATCCCCGGCTTCCTTCGGGACAAGCGCGCTTTCGCCCGTGATTGGGGCCTGATCGACGGCCCCTGCCCCGTCCAATACCTCACCATCAAGTGGGATGCGATCGCCACCCCTGACAATGAAATGCGCCCCGACAGGGATTGCGGAAGCCGGAACGTCCGCCTCGGATCCGTCGTCGTAGAGGACACGTGCTGTTGGCGGGGCGAGATCCAAAAGCGCTGAGACTGCGTTCCGGGCCCGCCCGACACTCCAGCTTTCCAGATAGAGGGACAAGGAGAAGAAAAATGCGACCGTCGCGGCCTCAAAATATTCCCCAAGCGCGATGGCACCTGCCACGGCCACAACCATCAGCAAGTTCATGTCGGGAGACATACGACGCGCAGAGGACCATGCTTTCGGTGCGACCAACCAAACACCGAAAAGAATTGCCAACCCGAAAAGCGCGACCTCGGCAACCGGCATTGCAGCCTCGCCATGTCCCGAGAACAGACCGAGTGCGCCGCCCAAGCCAGTTTCCACGATATGATACCCGAACCCTGCGGCCCAAAACCCGCCACTCAGAAGCGTGAACCATTTCTGCTTGGCGAGATGCGCCGCCTGATCGGCGCTGGCATTGTCCGCGTCCCACGCACGGGCCATCATCCCCGTGCTGGCAACCAAGTCCAAGATCTGGCTGTCCGAAATCTGGTCAGCGCTTTCCAGCACGGTCATCCGACCGTTGATCACATCAAAAGCCAAGTGCTCTGCCCCGCCGAGTTTCGGACCGACGACTTTGGAGAGGATGGAGACCTCTTCGGCGCAGTCGAGGCCACTCACCTGAAAGCTTCGGCCATGCTCGGGCGGCGTCGAAGGGATTGCGCCCGCAGGTCCCGTGCCGCCACCGCAGCAGGATGCCTCACCAGACCCATGCGTTGAATGGTCATGTGCGTGAGAGACGTCGTGTTGCTCGGTCTCGGAATTTGCCGCCATTTGATCTCTCCAGAATCATATGTTGAAGCGACTCTAATGTCTCCAGTGGCTTTAGGTTCAAGGCCTAACTCCAATATCGTTGTAGATTTCCAAACGGCACATCTGAGGTCGTTGCAACGTCGCGCAGAGAATGCGATTGGTATCCGTAGAAGTGCAAATTGCGTGAACTGGCAGGGGGTTGTCATGCGAACAGGAACTGGAACACTATTGGGCGCTGCATTCCTACTGGGTGGGTGCGCCGCCACGACCTCCCCAAACGGGCCATCCGATATCGGGAACGTCCCGGAAGCCGTGGTTGAGTTGGCCGGGCCAGGTCAGAATCTGGCTACAGCCCGCCTTCGCCCAGAAGACGGTTGCTACTGGTACGAACACAACGGGCCAGTCGAAACCACGCTCTTACCTTTGCGCACAGCGAATGGGAACCCTATCTGCGTGGCCAAAGAGGCCTGACTGTTCCTTGCGGAAGAGGTCATTCGGCAGCGTAAAGGTATGCCGTCGAGCCGATCTGTACATTCGGATAGAGATCGTTGATATGCGCCATCACCATACGGACGCAGCCTGAACTGGCCCGACCACCGATAGATCGCGCCTGAGGCGATCCATGTATTCTCAGATAGGTGTCTCGATTGCCAACAAAGAGGTAAAGCGCACGGGATCCAAGCGGATTACTCGGCCCCGGTTCCTGCCCATCTGCCCATTGAGCGTATTCGGGATTCCGCTCGATCATGGAGGCCGTTGGCGTCCAATGTGGCCATTCAACCTTACGCCTTATCGTGTAGGTCCCCGGCTCGTACAGGTTACCCCTCGCAATCGCCACACCATAGCGCATCGCTGTGCCGCCATCCTCGATGTGATAGAGATAGCGCGCAACAGCATCGACGTGGATGTCCCCCGGTTTCAGCCCATCGTTCGCAGCCACCCGCTGCGGGAGAAACCGAGACTGCAGCCCCCATGGGTTTGACGTCGCCGGATCGTACCCTACCGGAGTGACCTGTGCATCCCACGCGGCTTTCTCGCTACTTGTCGGCCAGCTTTTTGCCAACACGGGGCTTGCCAACGGTGCCGAGAACAATGCAGCGCTCGTTGAAATGAAATGACGTCGTGTCAGCATTAATCGTACTCCGGCTTCTAATTCCAACAGTCTTGTGGCGTTTGTCATCGGGTTTTATCGTGGTGATACAACCTCAAGCAACTATAGGTTCAAGTGTCCATCTCAGTTTTCTGGTCAAGTTTTCTTGAGTAATGGGGCTGATGAAACAGCCGAATTTGGCCATTCACATGTCATATCCCACCGAATTCCCTGAATGCGAGTAACGCGTCACAACGGTTCCTGTTGCGCGATTTTGGGTTGCGCGAATGAATGCTTGTAAGCGGCGTACGCCCAAACCACTGCAAGCATAAGACTAAGCACAGCGTTCCAGCTCGCCATAGACAGGCTGAGGAACTCCCAGGCGACTTCGTCGCACATGACCAAGGCTGATGGTGCGGATGATGCAGAGGGCAACAGGTCCGCGCCTGACAAGTTCGATATATCAAGACCAGAACCAGTGCATGACGTCGGTCCTTCCCACCATCCTCGCTCTACGCCTGTATGAAAAAAACCAATGCCTGCTGTTGTGAGCGCGGCAGCAGCACCTGCCGTCAAGAGGAGTAGGGTGGGCACGCCTGTCAGGAGCAGTACGCCAATTGCCACAGCGATGCCGTGAGGATACCTTTGCCAGATGCACATCGCGCACGGCGCATAGCCAAACGATTGAAAAGCAAATGCCGACAAGAGAAGTGTTGCTGACCCGATCGCAGCTAACAGCCCAAAGTGTTTTCCCGTAACCGACATTGTTCTGTTTCCTGTCGGGGTCTTGCAGAATGTAGGCTCGCCCGAGCTTCGAGTATTTCCGTATCGCGCCAACTCAGTGTTTTCACGAGAAGAAATGTATCGGTTTGTAATGTTGACCTACTCCAAGACGGGGCGGTACGACGTCGCACGTGATCCCTTTCGCAAGGCCTCAGATGGATTCCAAGAAACGATCAACACTCTTGACGATCAGTGCGATCATCGCGGGCTATGCAGCGCTTCGAACCGTGCCCTCTTTGCTGCCGGAAAAACTTGAACTTGAAGCACTCGATCGTCCGAAAGGCTTCCGGAGATTTATCGCCGGTGAGACATCCGGATCGTTTGACGCGTTCGTCGGCTTGGACAGTCCGGACAGTGTGGATGTCGCAGCACGGAAGGCTGCGGCTATTGAGCGAGTCTCTGCAGATATTTGCGGCGCTCTCTACGGAGACCTCGACATGAGCAATGCACGTATCCCTCTGGCATCATTTTCTGACTATTATTGTCCTTTTTGCAGAGTACAAACCAAGAGCTTCGCCGATATGACAAGCAAAATGCCAGATCAGGTTGCAATAGCATGGCACGAGCTTCCTCTGCTGGGCGACAGCTCTAATCTGGCAGCAAAGGCGGCCTTGGCCGCCAAGCGTCAAGGTGCCTACGTCGCATTCCAGGAACGTTTGATGACCTCGCCATTTCAAGCCACACCGGAATACCTTGCCCGTCTCTCTGAAGATCTGGGCGTTGATGGCGAACAATTGGTCGCTGACATGGAGAGCCCCGAAGTCGCGCGCGAGCTGGAAAATAGCGCGGCTCTCGCGCAGGTTTTTGCCTTTGTTGGCACGCCTGCCCTCGTCATCGGTCGTACAGTTGTCCAAGGTCAGGTCAGCGACAGAATGATACGAAAGATCATTGACCTTGAGCGTGAGGAGGGCTGGGACCTTGCCTGTGTGTCGGCCTGACAAACCTATGCTGTCTGCTGTTCTCTCCGCCTTACTCTTCTATCGAAATTGGAGACGGAATGGATAGACGGCACTTCATCCTACTAGCTTCTGCGTTGGTCATGGTCCCCTATTCTGTGACGGCCGCCACGCGCAAAGTCTGGTCAGCCGTCGAAGCCTCGGCCGCGTTGGCGCAGGGCGAGATTTCCCTGATTGATATTCGTTCACGCGTTGAGTGGAGGGACACAGCCGTGGCGAAAGACGCCTGGCCGATCAGCATGCATGAACCGAGGTTTGAGCAGAGGTTGTTCGCTGCACGCGATCTGTCCGGCGAAAAACCAATTGCCTTGATCTGTGCCACCGGAGGGCGGAGTGGCCGTCTCTTGAGCGCTCTAAATCGAGCGGGATACCCGGGCTTTATCGATGTCTCAGAAGGTATGTTGGGATCACCGAAAGGGCCAGGCTGGATCGCACGCGGTTTGCCTGTGATGGATCTGGAGGCGGCCTTGGCCAATCTGCCGGACGTTCTCCGTTGATCGTGGGTCCGCGTCCATGAAAGGAGCGGTTTCTCAAATCGGGGCTGGGTTGCTGTCGATTATGTTGGGTTGCGTCAGCATCCTTGCCGCCGCTGGCGCTGATGCCGCGGAATCCGAGACTTTTTCAAATCCTGCGGTCACGGCACGTCTGATCTCGGCAGAGGACGGGATTGCGCCGGATGCCGCCTCCGTTTCCCTTGGATTGGCCTTGGAGTACGGCGAGGGCTGGAAAGGATACTGGCGCACGCCCGGCGAGGTTGGCTTGGCACCGAAACTCGACTGGGCTGGTTCGACCAATCTGAAATCCGCCGAGCTCCTCTGGCCCGCGCCGGAACGTTTCGAGGCCTTCGGGATCGAGAACTTCGGCTATTCAGGTCGGGTTGTCTTGCCGATCCGCGCGAGACTTGAGGACGCCGGCCACCCTCTGGAACTGCGTGCCCGCGTGTCCTTGCTGACATGTTCGACGGTCTGTGTGCCTCATGACTTCGAACTTTCACTCGCCCTGCCACAAGGCATCGGGATCGATACAGACTCGGCTCGCCAGATTGCTACTTATGCCGATCGCGTTCCCGCGGTACCCGAGAACAGCGACATCAGGATATCGGTCACGGCCCTCGATTCGCGCGACTCGGCTCTCATAGTTATGGCAACGAGCGACACGCCGTTCGGTAAAGTCGACGTGTTCCCGGAATTCGGACCCCTTGTGACCTTTGGCAAACCAGATATCCGATTGGATCGCGATAGAACGGAACTCTGGGCACAAATACCGATCAACGCCTGGACCGAAGAGCACGCAGAGCCTTCGTTGACGATCACAGACACCGCACGTGCAATCACGGCGCCGATCACTCTTACCTCAGATCCCCCTGCCCCACCGTTTTCAAGCGCGAACCCTCGCGCGAGTGTGCTGAAAGTCGTGGCGGTGGCCGCCATCGCCTTTCTCGGTGGTCTGATCCTGAATGTCATGCCCTGCGTGTTACCCGTTCTATCGATCAAGCTCACATCCGTTTTGAAGGCAACCGGTCAAACCCGGCAGATGACGCGCAACGGATTCCTGTTTTCAGCTTTGGGGGTACTGACATTTGTCTGGGCGCTTGCGGCTGCCTTAGTGTTTCTTCAATGGATCGGAGTATCTGTCGGCTGGGGTATACAATTCCAAAATCCGGTCTTCGTGACGCTGATGTTCATGGTCATCGCCGTCTTTGCCGCCAATCTCTTCGGTGCATTCGAGATAACCCTGCCCGCGGCCCTTCAAGACCGCCTGGGTGCAAGCAGTGCCAGAGCCGGGTACATCTCAGACTTTGGCACCGGACTGCTTGCGGCCATCCTCGCTACGCCGTGTTCCGCACCGTTTCTCGGCACCGCGATAACCTTTGCGCTCGCGGGTACATCACTGGAAGTGGTCAAGATATTCACGGCACTCGGTCTTGGACTGGCCCTCCCCTACATCGTCATTGCCGCACGTCCCGAGTTGGTCACGCGACTGCCCCGGCCCGGGCGATGGATGCTTCTGGTCAGGATCCTTCTTGGCGGTCTGTTGCTGGCAACAGCCGCATGGCTCTTGTTCGTTCTTATCGGCGTGGCGGGTGGGCGCGTGGCCGCCATTGTCTCGTCACTCACAGCTGTGTTCATCGTCGCGGCATCAATCCAACGAGCGAACCGATGGGCGCGGCGTGCGGTTCTCAGCGCCTGTGTTCTTTTGGCAATTTTCGGGGCGGGTTTCATCTCAATGCCCAACCGCACCACCGCGGCGTTCGATGCGACATCTCACTGGCAGAATTTCGAACCTCTCGGCATCGCGCGCCGCGTCTCCGAGGGAGAGATCGTGTTCGTCGATGTGACTGCAGATTGGTGTCTGACCTGCAAAGCCAACAAGTCTCTCGTGCTCGACAGGGATCCAGTGCGTGCGCGGTTGCGCGGCGGTTCCGTGATCGCCATGCAAGCGGATTGGACGAGGCCGGATGACAACATCACGCGGTTTCTCGAGCGGTATGACCGCTACGGTATCCCTTTCAATATCGTCTTCGGCCCGGGGGCGCCTTCTGGTATTGCACTCCCGGAGATACTGACACCACAGGCCGTGATCGACGCGCTCGACACCGCTTCTGTGCGCAGTCTTGCTAGGGAATGACGCCATTTCTTACGCTGGAGCTCCCGCGCCCTTTTCAGAATCAAACGTCCGGCGCTGGAGGCTTCCTAAACCAGATGCGTTTTCAGGGGAGGTTCTTCAATTCACCAGAGAGATCCTTCAAGATCGGGCAATCCGGCCGGTGATCTCCGTGACAGGCCTCGACGAGATGAGACAGCGTCTCGTGCATCTCCTGAAGCTGGGCAATCTTGTCGTCGATCGCTCTCAGGTGCTCTTCAGCTATGGTCTTTACCTGGGCACTTTCCCGCGTTTCATCCTCGTAAAGGCTCAAGAGATTGCGGCAATCCTCGATCGAGAACCCGAGCGCGCGCGCGCGACCCAGAAACGCAAGCTTGTGCAGATCGGTCTCGCGGAACGCACGGTATCCGTTGCCGCTGCGCTGCGGCCTGACCAGGCCGATATCCTCGTAGTAGCGGATGGTTTTGGGCGGGATGCCGGACCGCTCTGCAACTTCTCCAATGTTCATGAGACGATCCTCCTATTCTGCGGGTTGGGTCTGTGCACTGATCCGTGGTGCGGTGATGTCTCTGTCTTCACGCAAGGCCGGCGCGATGCGGCGCAGACGCAGGGCGTTTGTCAGAACCGATACCGACGACAGGGCCATCGCACCCGCCGCGAAGACCGGGGAAAGAAGCAAACCAAAGGCCGGATAGAGAACCCCGGCGGCGACCGGGATCAGCGCGACATTGTAGCCAAAGGCCCAGACGAGGTTCTGGCGAATGTTGGTCATGGTGCGCCTGGAAACCTCGACCGCATTCACCACGCCGCGCAGATCGCCTGACATCAAGACCACATCGGCGGATTCGATGGCGACATCGGTTCCGGTGCCGATGGCGATGCCGACATCCGCATGGGCCAGGGCCGGTGCATCATTGATGCCGTCGCCGACGAAAGCAATCTTTCGGTCTCCCGCGCGCAGATCGTCGAGCGCTGCGACCTTGCCATCCGGCAGGACTCCCGCGATGACATGGTCGATTCCGGTTTCGCGCGCGATGGCCTCCGCCGTCTCGCGTTTGTCTCCGGTGATCATCGCAACCTTGAAACCGCGCGCGTGCAGGGCTGCAACGGCTTCCTGGCTGGCGGGTTTCACGGGGTCTGCCACGGCGATCACTGCGGCCAGTTTGCCGTCGATAGCCGCATAAAGCGCTGTCCGGCCCCGCCCTGCCAGCTCGGCTTCCGTTTCGACCAAAGCGGCGATATCGATGCCTTCGCGGTTCATGTAGCGGTCCGCGCCGACCATCACCTCCTGTCCTTCGACGGTCGCGGCGACGCCATAACCCGTGATCGACCGGAAGCCCGTAGCATTCGGAATGGCGATCCCTTCGGCCCGCGCGCCGCGCACAATGGCTTCGGCGATGGGATGCTCAGACTGGGCCTCCACGGCAGCGATCGTGCTCAGCACCCTGTCTCGGTCCAAACCGTCGGTGGTGACCAGATCGGTCAGCGACGGCTGACCTTCGGTGACAGTCCCCGTCTTGTCGAGTGCGATGACATCGACTTCGGACAAGGCCTGGAGCGCATCCCCCTTGCGGAACAAGACTCCCATCTCTGCAGCGCGTCCGGTGCCCACCATAATCGACGTGGGCGTGGCCAAGCCCATGGCGCAAGGACAGGCGATAATCAGAACCGAGACGGCGGCCACCAGCGCGAAGGTCAAAGCGGGGTCCGGTCCGACAAGCAACCAGACCACCACCGTGAGCGCGGACATCGCCATGACCGCAGGCACGAACCACAGGGTCACGCGGTCAACAAGGCCCTGGATGGGCAGTTTGGCGCCTTGCGCCTCCTCGACCAGGCGGATGATCTGTGCGAGCGTCGTATCCGACCCGACCCGTGCGGCCTTGAACGTCAGACTCCCGGTGCCGTTGACGGTCCCGCCCGTTACGGCCGCACCTGCAGCCTTCTGCACGGGCACAGGCTCTCCGGTAATCATGCTCTCATCCACATTGCTGGATCCCTCGGTAACCTCGCCGTCCACCGGGATCCGCTCACCCGGTCGGACCAGGATCACATCGCCAACGGCGAGTGCATCGACATCGACCTCTACCGTTTCACGACCCCGAACGACGCGCGCGGTGCGGACCTGCAGGCCCAGCAGAGCCTGAATCGCAGCGCCGGTGCGGCCCTTGGCGCGTGCCTCGAGCCATCGGCCAATCAGAATGAGGACGACGATGACCGCAGCGGCCTCGAAATAGACCGCGCGCACCCCCTCTGGCAGAAGTCCGGGAAGAAAGGTTGCGACCACCGAATATACCCAGGCCGCACCGGTGCCGACTGCGACGAGGCTGTTCATGTCCGGCGCGCCCTTGAAAAGCGCGGGAAACCCCTTGGTGTAGAAATGGCGTCCCGGCCCGAAGAGGACGAGTGTTGCGAGGACGAACTGGATGATCCAAGACGTTTGGAGACCAATCGTCGTCATCACCAAGTGATGAAATGCCGGAACAAGATGGGAGCCCATTTCTAGGATGAAGACCGGGAGCGTTAGAATTGCTGCCAAAAGGACGCTGCGGCGCAGTCCGTCGGCTTCTTCTGCCTTGCGTGCGACGCGAGACTGGCTCGCCAGCGACTCTGCAATGTCAGCCGGATAACCAATCGCCGCCGATGCGGCCATCAAGTCGCCCAAGGACACCGCACCCTCGAGATACTCGACCGTCGCCGTTTCTGCCGCCAGGTTCACGCTGACGGAAAGCACTCCGGGCACGTCAGCCAGTGCCTTGTCCACCCGCCCGACGCAGGATGCGCAGGACATGGACGCAATGTTCAAGGTGACCTTGGATGTCCGCGCGGGATACCCCAAGGAGGCAAGCGTCTGTGTGGCGTCGGCAAGCCGAGACGGATCATCCAGCGAAAGGCGCGCCGTTTCGGATGCGAGGTTTACGGCGACGTCGGAAACCCCGTCGAGCCCCGCCAAGGCCTTTTCAACACGCCCCACGCAGGATGCACAGGTCATGCCTTCGATGCTGAGCGTTGTTTGGCTGATGTCGGTCATGGCATGTTACCTCGATTGCGTACTCGAGGCAGATATAGGGCTTCCAGTCACTGGAAGCTCAAGGGGTTTATCGGAGATTTCTTTTTGAGGCCAGCACAGCATCAACCTGCAGTCTCTCTAACCCTCTGTTTCCGATTGAAATGTATCGATTTGTAAACTTGTCGCACGAGCGATTGGTGCGCTATCTCCGAGGAAGGAGTATGTTCGATGAATATGTCAGATCAAGAAAAGCAGCCGCAGAATTCAAAGATGATGCACGTCGGCATGTGGGTGTGCTGCGCGGTGATGCTGCTTCCGCTGCTTGTTTTCTTTGTCCGAAGCGGCTCGTTTTCTGGATTGCAGGACAGTTGGGGCGTTCTGGCACCAATCGCCCTTTGCCTCGGCGCACATGGCGTGATGTTCTTCTTCATGGGGAAGCCT
This sequence comes from Roseovarius sp. S88, assembly GCF_037023735.1. Lineage (GTDB taxonomy): Bacteria > Pseudomonadota > Alphaproteobacteria > Rhodobacterales > Rhodobacteraceae > Roseovarius > Roseovarius phycicola. The sequence goes on from NZ_CP146070.1 coordinate 12,861, forward strand.
TGCCATGGAGATCGCAAGACATCGGACAGCGACGCGCCCGGCGTGGCAAAAATCCCTGTCCAGACATCAATGGACGCTTGACCTCCTACCAACCGGAAGCCCGTCTCTGATCTGGTGAAAGAAAGGGTGCTCCATGCGACTTCACGTTTCGGACATGAGATGCGGTCACTGTACCGCAGCGATCACCAAAAAGATCGCGGCCCTGGACACTTCGGCGAGCGTTAGTGCGAACCTAGACTCGCGAACGGTCGATGTGGACACGTCGTGCACGATCAGTTCTGTCGTCGAGGCGATCAAAATTTCCGGATACGCAGCTGAACCTATTTCTTCATAGCCCGCGCCTCTTGGGTGAGACGGATCATTTGATCGGCCTCGATGACGCCCGGAACCAGCGCATCTCCGATCACGAAAGACGGGGTGCCATTGAAGCCGAGCAGGCGGCTCATCTCCATTGACGCCGCGATATGGGCATCGATCTCAGGCGCCTGCATGTCCCGTCGCAGCTGCGCGATATCCAAACCAATCTCCTGTGCGACCTGGATGACGGACGCTTCCTCGGCCCGGCCTTGCATGCCCATCAACGCCCAGTGAAATTCCTCGTATTTGCCCTGCTCTCGCGCGGCCAATGCGGCGCGCGCGGCAAACACCGAGCCATCACCGAGGATCGGCCACTCTCGATAGACCAGCTTCACGTTGGGGTCTTCGTCCAGCAGTGCTTCGATATGCGGCTTCACCCGACGACAATAGGGACAGTTGTAATCGAAGAACTCCACGACCGTGACGTCGCCGTCTGGATTTCCGAGAACCGGCGCGTTCGGGTCGTTCTCGAGGAGATCGCGGTTTTCGGAGAGGACACTCGCCGCTGCGGCCGCCTGCCGCGCCTGTTCACGCTGTTCAATGATCTGAACCGCCTCGAGGACAATTTCCGGGTTTTCGCGGATGGCCTCCAGAACCAATTCCTTGACCCGGTCTTCGCTGAGCGCGTCAGCATGAGACGCGAGTGGGGCGAGCAAAGTGACGACCAGATACATTGCCGTTGCGATCTTCATGAGCGTTCTCCTAGTTCACGGCCGCGCCATTGGTGCGCGCGGCTTGCATGTCCTGAATTTCCTCGGGCCAGGTCGACTTGATGTACCCGAGGACATTCCAGATTTCTTGATCGGAAAGTTGATCGCCGAAACCGGGCATGCCGCTGTCGAACTCCATGCCCTGAGCGGCCATCACCTCTCGGCCTCCAAGTCTCGTGTAGTTAAACAGAACCTGGTCTTCGTGATGCCAGGTATGACCGGTTTCGTCATGGGGAGGTGCCGGCAGCCGACCGTCCGCGCCCGGACTCCGCCAGTTGTCCTGACCCTCCAGATTGGCCCCATGGCACGCAGCGCAGGTCTCGGCGTAGAGCGCTTTGCCGGCCACGAGATCGACGTTTTCCGGCATCACCCCGCTTTGGACATCACCGACAGACCCGGTCCAGACATAGGCTGCCGCCCCGAGCGCCGCCAGCACACCAATCCCTAGGATGGCAGCCATCGCTCTCATGCCACATTGACCCATGTCATCATGCCGGACGCCGCGTGGGACAGCATATGGCAATGCAGCAGCCATTTTCCGGGGTTGTCTGCCACGAAGGCAAGGTCGCGCACTTCGCCCCGGTCCAGCAGTGTGGTGTCGCGCAGCGCGCCGAGGCTGCCATCGGGTGCGATCTCGTGAAAGTGCATCCCATGGAGATGCATGGCATGCGGAAACGACGTGTCATTGGTGATCTTCAGCCGAACGGTTTCGCCACGCGACAACTCCGCCAGTGCTGGACCATCCATGCCCCCCACCGCGCCATTGAAGGCCCAGAAGTTTCCTGTCTCCATCATGTCGCGCATCGAAGACATCCGACCGCCCATCATGGCACCGCGCATGCCGCCCATGGCCCCCCCTTCCATCAGCAATGCGATGTCCCTTGCCGATCCCAGATCGGGCATGGCATGGGCATTCGGTGGCAGGGGTTGAGGCGTTCCGCGCCGCGCGCTTGAACCGTCGCCTGTCACCTCGAAGGCCACTTGAGAAAAGCTTTCATCGCGGCTCAATTGCACGATATGGCCCGCGCTGCCGACCTCTGCGGTCACGTCGACGATCAGGTCCACCCGTTGTGCCGACGACAGCAGGAATGAACCTTCCACGGGTTGCGGCACGGCCAGCGGCATCCCGTCCATGGCCACAATCCAGCCTTCGAGCCCCTCCAGCGCAAGTTGGAAAATCCGGGCGTTGGACGCATTGATCAGCCGCAGGCGCAGACGCTCATGCCGTTTCACGCTCTTTGCGAGATTGTAGACGCCGTTCGTTGTGATGTAATTTCCAAGACGCCCGGCATGGCTGAGGTCATGCATCGCCCCGAAAGTATCCGCAATCTGGGCTGTTTCCGGATCGATCCGCCAATCGTCGAGGATCAGGACCTCTTCCCGATCGATATCGATTGGCTCCGGCTCTTCGACGATCAGCGCACCCTGAAGACCACGTGCGACCTGCTCGAACGAGCGGTTGTGCGCATGATACCAGTAGGTGCCCGCATCGGGGACAACGAAATCGTAGTCAAAGCTGTCCCCGGGGCGAATGGCGTCCTGCGTCAGACCCGCCACCCCATCCATCGCATTGTCGATGCGGATCCCGTGCCAATGGGTCGATGTCGGATCGGGTAACTCATTGATAATACGTCTCTGTACCCGCGCGCCTTGCGTAACCCGGATTTCAGGGCCCGGCGCGATACCATCGAACCCCCAGATCTGTGTTTTTCCGTAGTCATCAGGCAAAAGCTGTATATCTGCGACCCGGACTGTCACCGCGCGCATGTCTGTCTGCGCGAGCAGTGAATTCGGCATGCACACCAAACCGGCAGCACTCATGCGAAGGAAGTCGCGTTTTGAAAGTTTCATGATGGCACCGTTAGGATTGAGGTGAAAACAGCCGTGGCAAGCAAGATGACACCGATACAAACCCATTCGAGAGAAATCGATCTTGCAAGGTGCGGCCCAGCTTTGGGATCACCGCTCTGCAAAGCGGGCACAAGTCGTGTTTTGTTGATGGCGGCAAGGGCCAGAAGCAGCGTCACGACGGCAATCTTTGCCAGAAGTGTCAAACCGTAGGCAGTGCCGAGAAGCGCGGATAACGAACCAACCAGTCGCCACGTCATTACCACGCCAGCAAGTAGTAGGAGTGGGACCGCAACAGATGCGACCTGTCCAAAGCGATGTCCAAGCACGGCAGCAACTCGCAATGTGTCCGCAGACCCCGAAAGCTTATGGAGCGGAAGAAGGACGCCGATCCAGAATGCGGCAACGATCAGATGACCGAACAAGACGCTCTGAAACCACAGGCGATCTTCGCTGGCGACATGACCGATCTCGCAAAAACTCCAGATTGCCAAGAAACTGCCCAAGAGCGCGACCCATAGCCACCGTCCCCCCAAGGCCACACCGGTCAGGAGTGCGCCCAGGCCCAGTAGCCGCGACAGCAGGGCGTCTCCGGGCGGCGTTTCCCAGAGCAACGCAAGGATTGCCAGATCAGTCATGCCTGAAGCATCATCCATGAGCACTGCGCCCCGCACGGCAAAGCCGAGTAATGACATTGCAGCCGCCAAAAGAGCAAAGAAAACGGCCCAGGCGCGTAGAAAACGGTCGAGCCCAGCCAACTGCTCGGAAAAGACTTGGCGACAGAGTATCAGCCCGGCACTCGTGAGGACGCCGAGATAGAGCAAAAACTTTGTGGCAACCGCAGCCTGTCCCCAGATATCCGGCACCGCTCATTTCACTTCAAACGAGAAGACACCGTTCATCGGGTGCCCATCAACACCAAGCCCGCGCCATTCGATGTGATACATCCCGGGCCCCATGGGCGTGAGAGGCAGCGAGAATTCTTTGACAAAACCGGATTGGGCGCCGAGGTCCAGAGCCTCGGTGTGCGTCTCCGCATGGGTCATTTCGACTTTCGTCAAACGCATCCCATCGTTGAAGCGCAGTTCAATCGTTTCTGGCACGACCTCAAGAACGGCACCATTTGCAGGCGTCATGCTTTCCTTCTCAGAATGAGCAAGAGCAGTCGAACCGACAAAAGTCAAAACCATGGCAAAAAAGAAATTGTACTTCACTGGAATACCCCTTCGTTAAGCATCACGATCGGTTGTGCCCGTTGCGAGCTACCCTGGCGATTGGCATGATCCTGCCGCGCCATATCAGATCAACCTGACTTTCGTGCCAACGGGCACTCGGTCAAACAATTCTTCAACCTGTTCGTTGTAGAGACCAATACAGCCGTTGGAGGACCGTCGTCCGATCTTGCGCGTGTCCGCCGTGCCATGAATTCGGTAATATTGCCAAGACAGGTAGAGCGCACGTGTTCCGAGGGGGTTTTCAGGATCGCCGCCCGGGATCCTTGCCGGCCATTCGGGATTGCGCTCGCGCATGGACGGGGTTGGCGCCCAACTGGGATTTTTCCGCTTCTCGACGACTTCAGTGTATCCACGCCTCGTCAATTCTTCTGTCATGGGAACGGAAGTTGGATAGAGGCGCATTTCGCCATCGGCTGTCCAATGCTGCAGCACTTTCGAGTTGGTGTCAGAGATGATCAAGCCGACACCGAGCGCGTCGAAATGGTCCTGCCAAGCATGCGTTCGAAAGGACGACACATTGCGGCGCACCGGGTCTGTCGTCTGGGCCCTGACAAGAGAAGGCGCGATCAGCACTATGGCGCCAAGTCCGCGCGCGAAGCTGCGCCGGGTGAGAGAAGGTCGGTTTCTTGACTGCATGGGCCTGCCTCGTTTCCATGTCGAACGCTTTGTTTTCTATCGAAGATCAGGTAGCAACGGAACGCAGGAAGGCCCGGAATTTTGTAAGGTTATGTATCAACCCGCCGGTTGGACGGCGGCGCTACACCTTTTTGGTCCGAGCCGAAAACCCGGTTTCGGCGCGTGCTTCCGGATGCTCTGACAAAGATGTCATTGCAGCTTGATGCGCAGTCACGGGCAAAACAATGCGTGCACAGAGCCCACCCTCCGCGCGGTTCGACAGGGTGATCGTGCCACCGTGTTGCAAAACGATGCTGCGGGCGATTGAAAGGCCCAGCCCATGGCCTCCAGTTTCGCGGGAGCGCGATCCCTCAAGGCGCAGGAAGGGCTGGAAGACATCGCGCAACCGGTCATCGGGGATCCCCGGCCCATCGTCCTCGACCAAAATCTCGATGTTCTCGTCAGAGACGCCCCAGGTCAGGGTCGGGTTGCGCCCATAGCGCCCCGCGTTGTCGATGAGATTGCGCAAAGCACGGCGCAGCGCCTTGGGCTTTATCTGCACCATTGCCTCGGGTCCCGGGCGCACGTCCAACGCACCGTGGGTTGCGTCCCGAATGTTGGTCAGGAACGCGCCAATCTCGGTCCGTTGCAGGGCCTCGTCCTGTCCCACACCGCGCGCATAGGCCAGCGTGGCTTCCACCATATCCTGCATCTCGTCGAGAGAGGCCGTGATGCCGGTCTTGGTCTCCGCATCCTCCACCATCTCGGCATGAACCCTGAGCGCGGTGAGTGGCGATCTCAAGTCATGAGCCAGGGCGGCCAGCATTTGCGTCCTGTCCGTGACGAAGCGAGCCAGGCGCGTTTGCATGTCATTGAAGGCCGTCGTCAGGTTCCGCACTTCATTTGGGCCGACCGGCGTGAGGGGTCCCTGCCCGCCACCGCGCCCGAACTCCTCGGCTGCCCCGGCGAGATCATTCAGGGGCCGTGTCAGGCGCGTCAGCAGAAACCAGAAGATCGCTAGCAGCAACACGGCGGCCGTCAAGACGAAAGACAGCGTGGAGGCCCAGGACCATTGTATCGGCGGCCGCTCGAACCGGGTGGCGACGTTCAGCCATTTGCCCCCGGCAATGGCGATCGAGACCTCCATTTCGAGGGCCGCCAGCGTGCCCTGCATCATCTCGGCGTGCATTTCCGCCATTTCCGGAGAGAGGTTCGGCAGCGGCAACAGCCCCTGTTCAATCTCATGCACTTCGACCCGAATATCGCGGGTGTAGCCATCGTTCAAAAGCGCACGCACGCGCGCTTCTATCGCTCCGTTCTCATCATGGTGGGTGTGCGTAACGGCAGGCGTGTCGCCGAGATCGAAGCGTACAAGGGGCGAGTTTGCCGCCGCCACAATATCCTCATGCAACGTCGGCGGTGCCTCCTCGATCAGGCGGGCGACGTTTGCCGCGCGTCCGGCTGCCTCGCTGCCGATGGCCGCCTGCACGGCAAGCGACCGTTCATCGACGAAAAGCCACAAACCCACGACTTGCGCCACGAACAGGACCACCACCACCAAAAGGGCGATCTGTGAGCGGAACCCCATTCGCATCAGGCCTCAACCTCCACATCACAGTTCAGGCAATATCCACCATTGCGCACGGTCGATATGATCCGGGGGCGAAGCACATCGGGTTCGATTTTCCGGCGCAGGCGCGAAACCTGATTGTCGATCGTCCGGTCAAATGGTCCGGCGACACGGCCGGCGCTCAATTCCAGAAGCTCATCCCGGCCGATCACCGCCCGAGGACGCTCAAGTAAGACCGTCAGCAGCTTTGCTTCGGCCGTGGTCAGTGCATTGACCGTGCCATCGGGGCAAATGACATGGCTGGCGTCGTGATCGAATGTGATCCCGGCAAATACGGCCCGCTTGCCCGCAAATGTTCCGCCATGGGGTGCATATCCGTCCCCCACACGGCGCAGGATCGCGTTGATCCGGGCCAGAAGCTCGCGCGGATTGAAGGGCTTGGCCAGATAGTCATCTGCACCGGTGTCGAGCCCCTTGATCCGAGCGTCATCGTCGCCGAGGGCCGTCAGCATGAGAATCGGCGTTTTCTGCTGCTCCCTGCGCAGCCGTGCGCAGGCCGCGAGCCCGTCCTCTCCCGGCATCATGATATCGAGCACGATCAGATCGAATTTGTCCTCGCTCAATCGTGCATCCATCTCGCCCGCACTTTTGGCTCCCGTCGCGCGCAGCCCGTTTTTCTCCAGGTAGCGCGTCACGGAGTGCCGGATCTCGGCATGATCATCGACGACCAGAATATGCGCCAATGCCGCCATCAGCGTTCGGGTCCCACACATCGGCACGTCTGGCCGATCGGCCCACTGTTCAATAGATTGCGTTCCATAACACCCAGAATAGATTGTTCTTTCGGGAAAGACCCGCACCTCGTTTGTCGCAATATGTATCAATAGACCTGACATGTCTTGACCCTCCAGTAGCTGGAAGCCCCATTTAACCCAGCATGACAAACACACGACCAGACACACCGGGGCAACATCCCGCCCAATCGGTGCACCGGACCATGGCGGCGCCCGCGTGGATCGGATTTGCGCTTTTTGTGGTCACAATACCCGCCCACTTCCTCCTGGAGCAGGCAGACTCGCTTGCCTTTGCAGCGGTCACACTGGCCCTGATTGGCGGGGCCTATATCGGGTTCGGTGCCGCCGATGGCCGTCGCTCCGTGTTCTGGTCTGAGCTGGCGGTTGCTCTCGTCTTTGGGGCGGCGGCCGTAGCGGGTCTCCTTTGGCATTGGGCAGCCTTGCCACTGGGTCTCGCGCTCCATGCGCTGTGGGATCTTGCCCATCACAATGCGGTCCGCCTCGCCCGGGTCCCACACTGGTACATCCCGTTTTGCGTCGTCTTTGACCTGATGGCGGCAGCCTTTCTTGTGCTGCTCTATACGAGGTAGGCCATGGTGCGTGTCGTTGTTCTTGTCCTTCTGGGGCTCTCGCTTCTCGTGCTTGCGCGTCCGGACCTTGCGGGGCTCAATGCCGATCTGCCGGAGCGCGACGACCTGCGCCTCTGGATCGAGGCGGCTGGTCTTCTTGGTCCGGTTCTGGTCGTGGCGCTGATGACGCTGGCGATCGTGGCCAGTCCCCTGCCCTCGGCGCCGATCGCGCTGGCTGCCGGGGCCGCCTATGGTCACACCTACGGAACACTGCTCGTCGTGCTCGGCGCAGAGATCGGAGCGCTTGCCGCGTTTCTGCTCGCGCGCGGGCTGGGGCGCCCTTTCGTGGAACGCCATGTCGGCGAGACGATCGGACGTGGACTTCTGGGGTCACAGAATACACTGACGTTTCTGGTGTTCGGAAGCCGGCTGCTGCCGTTCCTGTCCTTCGACATGGTCAGCTACGCGGCGGGGTTAAGTGCCCTGCACCTTTGGCGGTTTGCCCTGGCGACACTCGCGGGGATCATTCCGGCCAGCTTCTTGCTCGCCCATCTCGGCAGTGAAGCCATGAATGGAAACGTGCAAACCGCCACCTGGACGGCGCTGGCGCTTGGCGCATTTACCGCCCTTTCCGTCCTCTTTGCGGTCTGGCGCGACCGCCGCACTCCAAAGAAGGAAATCTGACATGGCCACTCATTCACACGCGGGACATATGCCGTCGTCGGGAAAAGCTCTGGTCATATCCGCCTGGCTGACCGGCATCTACTTCGTGATCGAACTGGCTGTCGGGCTCTGGACCGGCTCGATCGCGGTGCTGTCAGATGCGTTTCACACCTTGTCCGCCGTGGGCGGCGTGCTCGTCGCCATCATCGCGCAGCGGATCGCGCGCCGCCCGGCGGATATGGCGCGCAGTTACGGGTGGTATCGCGCCGAGATCATTGGCGCGCTTGTGAATGGCGGCTTTCTTCTCAGCATGGCGCTTCTGGTGATCTGGATGGGGGCGATGCGGCTCGGAAATCCGATCCATCTGCCCACAGGGCCAATGCTCTGGGTGGCCTTCGGTGGCTTGGTCACCGAGGTGATCTCGCTCGGCCTGATGTGGAAATCCAGCCAGGATGATCTGAATGCCCGCGGGGCCCTCTGGCACATCATCCAGACCTTCGTGGGCAGCCTGTTGATCATCGTGACCGCGCTCGTCATCGAGTTCACTGGATTTCTGGCGATCGACCCGATCCTTGGTATGGCCTTCGGGGTCGTGCTCCTCTGGGCCTCGATCGGAGTTATCCGCGAGGCGGTGCATATTCTGTTCGAGGGGACCCCTGAGGACACCGATCTCGAGGCCGTGACCGCTGATCTGCGCGCGCAGGACGGCATTCTCGATGTTCACCATGTCCACGCCTGGACGCTGACCAGCGGCAAGCATGCTTTCTCGGCCCATCTGCGCCATGCAGAACCTGCCGATGCCGCGCGCATCCTTGAGACCGCCTATACGCACCTGACCAAGCATCACCGGTTTCACATGGTGACCCTACAGCTTGAAACGGATTGCCTCGACGAGCGCCACGCGGACGATTTGGACGTCACGCAATCGATGGGGCCGCAGGCAGAGCTTAATGCACCACCCGCGCACCGCGATCACCTCGACAGTGCCGCTCCGGATGCTAATCTCGAACACAATTCAAAAGGAAACGACACATGAAACGACGTAGCTTTCTGCTGACCGGCGCTGCCGCCACAATCGCGCTCCCGGCCATGGCTGATGCCGGGCCCATCCTCAAGGTTGTCAAAACCCCGACCTGCGGATGCTGCACGGCCTGGGTCGATCATGTCCGGCAGGCCGGGTTTCAGGTCGAGGTCCAGGATGCCGGTCAGGACGCCCTCTATGCGCTGAAAAATAGGCTCCAGATCGCGCCGGAACTGGCCGGGTGCCACACCGCCGTGGTTGGCGATTACTTCATTGAGGGCCATGTGCCGGCTGAAGACATCGCCCGGCTTCTCTCAGAGCAACCGGCGGCGCGCGGGCTAAGCGTGCCGGGTATGCCGATGAGTTCCCCTGGCATGGGCGGTCCCGGTGCCGGCGATACGTTTGATACGCTGCTTGTCAGGCCCGATGGCGCGACATCGGTCTTTGCCAGTCATAGCTAGGCCAATCGGTAGGTTCCGCGGGATGGGTTGTTGACCCGACCCGCTTCGACAAGCGCCCGCAGCGCACGGTAGGTCGCCTCATGCGTCAGCTGGAGGCGCGCGGCAAAGTCGATGACGGTGCCATCCAGAAGACCCGCAACGATCCCCGCCATCACCCGATCCTCGGCGCGTCGGATGCCGACAATTTCCATGACCTGCCGGTGCGCCTGAACCTGTTGGGCCGCCTGGCGTCCATAGGCCCGCGCAAAGTCCGGGTTCGCGAAGCCGGCGAGAACCGCGGATTTGTCGATCCGGACCAACTCACCTGCATCCATCACGATGGCATCGCAATGATAGCGCTCCGAAAAGACCGAGGCTTCGGCAAAGCTGGTCCCGGATGTCGCCCGGTGAATGATGAGCCGCTCGCCATTCGGACCCACCCGTTCGAGATGCACACGCCCGGTCTTCAGCACATAGAGTCCCAGGGTCCGTGCACCCTGTCGAAAGAGCACGTCGCCAGCCGCAATTGTTTGCGACTGACGCGCAGTTGTCGGGAGAAGGTCGTAGGGCTCTGGCAGCATATGATTGAAATCATATTCCAGAGCAGGCCTGCGTGCTAGGAAAAACGGGTATCGTGCCGTTCAAAAGGATCCTGCCATGCGCCTTGTTGCTCTTCTGCTTGCCCTGTCATTGTCTGGACCCGTCGCGGCCCAGCACAACCATTCCGCGACCGGGCATGCGATGCCGGGTCCGCAGGAAACCGGGCAATCAGCCTTTGCCGCCATGGCCGAGATCGTGGCGCTTTTGCGCGCCGATCCGGACACCGATTGGGCAAAGGTCGATATCGCAGCTCTCAGGCGACATCTCGTGGACATGGAGCTTTTGACGATGGAGGCTGAGGTTACCCGCAGTGTGCGGCCCGCCGGTATCCGGTTCGAAATCCGGGGGGCACCGCGCGTCCTCGAAGCCATTCGCGTCATGGTGCCTGCCCATGCGCCGTTCCTGGCTGCAGAGACGGGTTGGGAGGTCACCACAGAGGATCTCGGGGATGGTGTTGCCCTCCTCGTCGATGGCGATTCCGACCAGATACAGGGCCTTGGGTTCTTCGGTCTGATGACCATCGGCGCGCATCACCAGGAGCATCACCTCATGATGGCAAAAGGCGCACCGCCCCACCATTGAGCCGACGATCGGTCACAGCTTCCCTCCGTCAGCCCCCGGGTTGCAGACAAAACATTACAATACCCGCGTTGACGTTCCAGGGCGGGAAGGTTGCACATTTGCTATGCAATGGATGTGACTGACGACACTGACCGCAGGGATTTCCTGTATTATGCCACTGCTGGCGCGGGCGTGGTCGCCTCCGGTGCGGCGCTCTGGCCGCTGATCAATCAAATGAACCCATCGGCGGATGTGCGCGCCCTGGCGACGATCTCGGTGGATATCTCCGGGCTCGCGGAAGGCACGCAACTGACCGTCAATTGGCGCGGAAAGCCCGTCTTCATTCGCCACCGGACGCAAGCGGAGATGGCCCAGGCGCGTGAACAGGCGGTCTCCGCCTTGCCGGACACCGATGCGCGCAATCCCAACCTTCCCGGCGAGGCCGCAGCGCGGGATAAGAACCGCGCCATTCCGGGCCATGACGCCTATCTGGTGATGATCGGTGTCTGCACGCATTTGGGATGTGTCCCGCTAGGCGATGGCGCGGGCGATTTCGGAGGCTGGTTCTGTCCCTGCCACGGGTCGCATTACGATACTGCGGGTCGTATTCGCAAAGGCCCCGCGCCGGAGAACCTGCACATTCCACCTCTGGCCTTGTCCGACAGCATGGTGCTGACGCTCGGGTAACGCACTTCAATGGCTGACCGTATACTTACCGCCTGAATTCAGAGCATAATTCAATTGGTTGCCGATAAGCTTAGTCAGCAATGCACCACATACGATATCGCCCGTGCCCAGTCACCTCGCGGATCAAACCGCTTTCTTCCATCCACGCCAGATTTCGCTGAACAGCGGAGCGACTCGCTCTGGTCATGGCCTCAGCCATTGGGGCGGAGACCAGAGGCCACTCCGTAAGAACCTTTCGCAAGGCGGCTGGCGTCCGACCAGACAGTTGCTCCATGACGTTTTCTGCCCGCCCGTTCCACGCTTCAATATCATCAAGCGTTCGCATCGCCGCCAGAATTGCGCTGTTCATCCCATCCAACCAGCGTGCCAAGCGTTCGGCTGGCAAACCCGACACACGCAGCCCCCCTGCCCCGCCCATGGCGAGCGGCGCGAAGATGACGCCGCTTCCATCGCTGGCCGCGAACCTGGACGCGGTGACGGCGGCTTCTATCTGATCGCTGTGCTGTCCGAGGCCGGCCAGGCTCCAGAGATGAAAGCCCATGCAAGCCCGCGTGATTGGGTGGAGTTGGGTTGCTGCCGCCATTACGTCCAACCATCCGCCCGCGCGATCTTCGAAACGCTCAGCGCTGCCTTCAATGTTCTCGGGATCCCGGCGATCCAAGAAGGCGGCCAAGTCAGCCTTCGGTCCGGGACCGCCTGTCAGGCGCCGAACAGCCCATCCAACTCTTGCTAGGGCATTTGGGTCATCCTGTGCACCTGATAGCCGCATCGATATCCAGAGCGCCAGACGATCAGAACTCACCCTATCCCCTGCGACCCAGCTGAGGTTCGCTGCCTCGATCAAAGCGAGGCGATGCCGCCAGCCTTTGGGGCCGCGCAGCAGCCGGTCATCCAGAGCACCCAGACGTCCGGCAACCCGTGCCAGTCGCGCAGCGTGAACGCTTTCTGCCTTTGCCCAGTCTTCGATGACCGCAGTGTCGGGCGGTTCTGCCCGTGGCCCGGGAGGCAAATCATCTGGTTCTTCATCGAGTGGTCCCGGCAGAAACCAGAGATCCTCTTCGTGAGCTTCTTCATCCTCCTCGGTGGTGATGAGGGGGTCATCGAAATCATCAGTCAAAGCGGATGCTTGGGGCTTCATATGTGCAAAATACTGTTCTTTTGCACATTACCCAAGTGATTTTGTGGCGGCTGCCTTTACTCTTTATATAGTATGCGCACGCGACTGCAGGTGGAACCTCTCAGATCGCGCACAGCGCAAGGAAACCAAGGGTTTTTAGACGAGTGCGACGAGAGAGCACCTACTTGCATTCGTTTACAAACGGTCGTTTATTAGCGATAGATAGAACTGCAAAAAGACTGTTTTGATGCCCCTGATCGGTTATGCCCGCGTATCGACCGAAGACCAGACCCCCCTGCCCCAGTCGCAGGCCCTGAAATCCGCAGGCTGCGCCGAAATCCATGAAGAACAGGCCTCGGGCGGCAATCGTGCGCGGCCGGTGCTTGCGCGGGTGTTGGAGCGCATCGGCAAGGGCGACACGCTGGTGGTCGTGCGGATTGACCGCCTCGCGCGATCCCTGTCGCATCTGCTGGAGGTGATCGAGCGGCTGGAGGCCAAGGGGGCGTTCTTTCGTTCCATTCAGGACCCGATCGACACCGGATCCCCGCAAGGCAAGTTCACGCTGCAGGTCTTGGGCGCTGCGGCCGAGTTCGAGCGCGCCCTGATCCGGGAACGCACCAAGGCCGGCCTCGCCAGCGCGCGCACAAAGGGCCGCGTGGGTGGGAACCCTGGACTGCGTGCCAAAGACCCTGCTGCTCTTCGCAAAGTGCGGCTGGCGCGACAGGACGGCTACATGGAGCGTTTGAACGAGACGGCACAAGATTGGGTGCCCCACGTGCGCCGGTTGCGACCCGGCTTGGCTTGGGAGGACGTGCTGCGCATCATCAACGGCCCCTTGCCCAAGGCGCGTCGCTGGACCCAAAGCCGCCTGCTGCGCGCTGTGAAGGCCTATGTCCGCGACGGCTTCCTGCCTACCGAGGTGCTGTCCCGCGCCGGGCGCCGCGAAACCGACGACCGTCTGCCCGCCATCGTCGCCGGCATCAAGGGCGCGGACCCCGACATCACGCTTCAGGCGATCTGCACCCGGCTGGAAGCGATGCGCGAACGCACGCCTCGTGGCCGAACAAGATGGCAGCCGTCTTCGGTGAAAATGCTGTTGGAGCGGGCGGAACGACTTGGCCTCATGCCGTACGAATCGAGCCAAGATCAGATGTAGCTTCTGACCCGAATCCAAAAATTTCACCGGGAGAAAACTCCGCAGGAGGCAGAAAGTGCCATTAGTTGTTTGGGGTTAGCTGCTAATGTGCCAACTCAACAGAGTAGCGGCTCGATTCGGTTAGATCTGCATTTAATATATCTATATCAATGACTTGCTGAGTTTTTTATACAACAACACCTATAGGTGTTGTGGATAACTTTCACACTACATTTAGATTCTTCTTGCCGGACTCACTGGATCGTGGCATTCCCATTCTGACGGCAAAACGCGTCAGACACGCTGTACACCGTCAGAATGACTAAGAGCCTCAACAGAGGCCGAGAGTGGGCGGCAGGACATGGATGATCGTAACAATGGATATACGCAAGGCATAGGCTCTTCCGATATCGGAGCATTTGCCGACAATCTGGCTGAGTCTTTGGATCGCCAGATGAAGATCGCTTTCGAACCCGAAGAACGAAAGTCCCTACGCCGCTTCAGTTCCACCGAAGTCGCCGGCCTCCTGCGCGTAAGCACATCTAACCTGCGCAACCGGCACAAGGACGGCAGCTTCCCGGAAGTGCATACAGACAACCGCGGACACCGGTTCTACACAGCCCAAGAGATTGATGAGTTGCGCGATGTCCTTGGACGCACTGGAAAGAACGCAGAAAGCTACCGCCCAGGTCGACGTGATGGCGATCGTCTCCAGGTGATATCCGTCGTCAACTTCAAAGGCGGTTCATCAAAGACTACTGCAACGATTCATCTTGCGCAAAGGTATGCCTTGCGCGGTTACCGCGTGCTGGTCCTAGACCTCGATCCGCAAGCAAGTTTGACCACGTTTTTCGGCTTTCGGCCCGAGCTTGAGTTCGCCGATGGCGGCACAATCTATGATGCTTTGAGATATGAGGACCAAGTTCCTCTCTCGAACGTCATCCAAAAGACCTACTTCCATAAGCTCGACATGGTGCCCGCCGGTTTGATGCTCTCGGAGTACGAAACCGAGACCGCAAACGCTCTCGCCCGTCGCGTACAGCCCATCTTTGCAGAGCGCCTCGCCTTGGCGCTTGAAGAGGTTGAGGCAAACTACGACATCGTCCTGATCGACTGCCCGCCTCAGCTTGGGTTTCTAACCCTGACTGCGCTGGCAGCCTCGACGGGGCTTTTGGTTACCGTGGTACCTGGCATGCTTGACATCGCATCCATGAGCCAATTCCTTAAGCTTGCTTCAGAAACGGTCAAGGCCGTGGAGGAAGCCATCGGTCGGCGTGTCACATGGGATTTTGTCAAGTTCCTGATTACCAGATATGAACCGTCGGACGGTCCGCAGACCCAAATGGCAGGCTACCTGAGATCAATTCTGGCGGGTCAGGTCATGACAGAGCCGATGCTGAAGTCTACGGCGATCTCCGACGCGGGGATGACCCAGCAGACCGTCTACGAAGTCGATCCAAGCCAATTCATCAGAAAGACAATTGATCGCGCCCTGACCAGCGTGAATGGCGTTGGCGATGAGCTAGAGCAGACGATCCAAATGGCATGGGGGCGTCGCTGATGGCCCGAAACATCTTCAACCAGCCTCCAAGGAATGAGACGGAGAGCGGAGCCCCCTCCCCTACCCCGTCAAAAGCGGCAAAGCTGCCGGGATCTGTTGGAGGATTGCGCGACTCTTTGCGCGAGATCACAGCAAACTCGATTCGCGATATCGAACCCGATCAGATTGACATGGATGGGCTGCGCGATCGGTTGGTGCTGGAAGATTCCAGTATCGATGAGTTGTCCGAGAGCATTCGCAAGCATGGCCAACAAGTGCCCATCATGGTCCGTCCATCAGCCCAACCGGACAGATACCGCATCATCTACGGCCGCCGCAGGCTTGCGGCGATCCGTAAGGTCGGTGGAACGGTCAAGGCAATTGTTCGAACCTTGGACGATGACGCATCTCTGATCGCTCAAGGCCAGGAGAACAACCTCAGGCTTGATCCGTCTTTTATAGAAAAGTCTATTTTTATCAAAGAGATGCAAGAATCCGGGTACAAACCCGGTGTCATTCAAGATGCTCTAGGTCTGACCCGGCAAGGCGTATCCAACCACAGGGTCGTCATAGAACAACTGCCAGACGGTCTTGTTCAACTCATCGGGCCAGCACATGGCATCGGACGACGGCAGTGGGGTGAGCTAGCTGCCTTATCGGTGAAGGTAGATTTGGTGGACATCGCCAAAGAGGCGCTCGCCGCCCTGCCCGACGACACTCCTAGTTCCGAAAAGTTCCAAGCGGTCTATTCGGCTTGCTCGAGCAAAGCACGTAGCGACAAGAAGCCGCCCAATCGTGGGCTGACTTCGGTCATCAATGATGAGAACGGCAGTTCATTGGGCACGCTGACAATCGATGAGAAGGCGATCGCTCTCAAGGTCACCAAGAAGGACAATCCAGAATTCGGCCAATGGCTCGAAGAACACGCGGAAGCTACGCTTTTGCAACTCTTCGTACAGTGGCGGAATGAGAGAGGCTCTGGGTCCTAACCCAGGCCACACAGAGCAACACGAGCAGAGGAGAAAAGCGAAGACCCGAAAGAAAAGAGCCCCCCAAAGTTTCCCCTGGAGAGCCCTCATCATCTGATTAGCATCTTTGATGTAGCAACCTCCAGCATACCGGTCAAGAGTCACCGATTCGGTGGACTGATATTTTTTGCCTTTTTCCGCGAAAATTCGAGGAAAGAGACGGGGAAGTTGTGGGCCGAACGGTCGTCGTGAACAAGCCATGGCATTTACAAAACTCTCGATCGAAGCCGCAGGTGCTGATGCAACCCGCGGCTCATTTCCCCCATCTGAAACCGACGTCTGGACCATCTTCAGAGCCCTGAGAGATGCACGCAGCGTGTTTGGTCTACGTCCTGGCCACATACAGACACTTCAAGCAATGCTCAGTTTTCTGAAACCTGGCCATGGCGAAACGGTTTTTGCGTCTAACAATTCACTTTGCCAGCGCGTTGGCGGAATCGACGAACGGACACTCCGAAGGCACATCAACCGCTTCGTTGAACTCGGATTCATCAAGCGCAATGACAGCTCGAACCGAAAGCGCTACCGCGTTCGCTCATCCGGCGGGGAGTGCATCAGTTTCGGATTGTCTCTCACCCCCTGCTCCAACGCGCGAGCGAGCTTATAGCCATCGCGCAAGAGATGGAGAATAACCGGCGAGATCGGATATTTGTCCGCAAACAGATCCTTACAAAGCTCGCCCATTTGGAAGAGCACGATCCTAGCAACGCATTCATCAACCACGCACGGAAAGCTCTACGCAGGAAGCTGAGCCTCCCCGAATACCACGCTCTGCTCGCCAATACAGATGCAGAATGCCAGAGTTTGTCTACCCCGGATGACCCGCCTGAAACTATGGAATTGCCCGCCAATGACGGACAAACTGTCCGGCATCAATCTAAGTCTGAAGAAGAAAAAAAAGATTTAGATAGCAACATAGGCGATGAGGCCCTGAAACCAGACTTGCTGACCTCAGTCTGCGATCAGGCGACATCGTTCTCCACAGAGAGACTTAGAAACTGGTTGGATATTGAAAACCATGCTCGAACACTTGCACCCATGATGGGCATACACCCAGAAACTTTCGAGAAAGCCAAGAATGCTGTAGGAGCTCAGAAAGCGTCATGCGCGATCTTCATCATGTTACAGCTTGGAAAACGCATCAGGGATTTTGGGGCGTATTTTCACAGTATCACCCTGGGTCAAAGGCAAAACCAATTTGATCCATTAGCTTTGATCAAGCGACTGTCCGAAACCAATGAGCGAACTGTCTAATGTCCACCGCGGTGGACTTCGAACAAGAAGCGGCGCTTGTGGCAACCAAAACTGCCCAAACGCACCTAGCGGCGCGTGGTGGTTCTTCAGTTTATCTCAGACCAGCAGATGTCCACCGCGGTGGACAAGTGACACACGAGCAAGCCTTGATGAAAATCTCGCAGCTCATGGAAGAAATCGGCGGCCAAGCATCAAAACCTAAATCCCTAAAGTTATTGTGGGAGGTCACCATCTCCAAAGAGGTTTGGAAAGAGCCGCTCTCGATAATCCAACGGAAACGCCAACCGGACTGGCGTCTTCGGCGAGGCGGAAGTCAGATATCCGGCGGCGGTCAGTTTACTCAGCGTGTTGCGAGCAGTACGCTCGGACGTCTTGAGCACAATCTGCGCATCGCCTCGTTCCAGTCCGCCATGCCGAAGAACCGCCGAGATTAGTTCCGGCGCTCGCTTGTCATCGATGGTATCTGCAACAAGACGACGATACCGTTGGTCGAGTCCGCCGAGATCGAACAATCTTGCTGAGAAGGTGATCTGGTCGAGCGTTACCTTTAGGAACCATTCACTGAACGTCTTCAGTGCGGCTTCTGACAGGTTCCCCCGTCCGTCGCGGTCTCCGCGGCGTGGACTATCGGCCAGATCCATCATCCGTTTGTACTCGCCCCGATCGGTTAGCCCGCGGGCCAGCCCACGTGATACGGACCAGAGCCCTTGGCCACCAATCCCCGCTGTGAGGGCCATGGCATGAGACATCAGTCTGCTGACACGGCCGTTACCATCCGGGAAAGGGTGGATGTAGTTGAGCCGGTGATGTGCAGAGGCGATCGCGATGATCCGTCCGCTCGAAGACCGCGCCGCAATCTGAAATCGTTTGTCGAAATGGTCCATGAATGCCGCGACGCGCGACGATGAAGGAGGTAGGTGGCGCCCGACCGCAACTTCCCGATCGTCATCCTGGCGCATGCGTCCCGGAACGATGGGCTCGTGTGTGCCGTCGGGATGTTCGATGACCCGAAACTCATCCGGCATCTCGTCGTAGAAGCTCTTATGGACCCAAGTCAGGAATTCGACGGATGTGGGGCGGGGCAGGGCGCCTATGCGATGCATCTCGTCGATGGCCCGTTGAACGATGACGTGCGCTCGGGCCTCAAGGGCGAGGGGACGGGTTTCTTCCTCAAGCTCGGCACCAGCCAGCGCCCTTTCGATGTCGCGGGGGCGCGTGTTGTGTCCTTCGATCAGGTTGGAGTAGTAGCAGTTCATCACACGGACGAGATCGGCAAGTTCGGCTGCGCTGTCAGGATGCAACCCTTGTCCCAGCCCGGTGGCTTCCCTCTGGATGTCGACCGAAAGGTCTGCCAGTTCTGTGGGAATATGCTCCTCGAAGAAGCAGGGTTCGATCCTGGCGGGTGTTTCCAGCATTTTTGCCGATCTTCCATGTTTGCAAAGTAATTGAAAAATAAACACATTTCGTACTTTCAAGCAAGGTTTTGCCGATATGCGTTGCCGATCTTGCCTGCCGATCTGGAATTGCTGCATGAAATCAATGGCTTCGGCAGAAGGGCCGGGCTTTCCGGTTTTGTTGTGTGCCCAAAGGGGCCGGAAAAAGAGAAAGTGTCCTTCGGGTTTTGTGACTGACGGATGAGGGCCTTTGGGGTCCCTCAGATGGGTCCGGGCCGGGTTCCGGTCTGCCGTTCCTGATGAAGGGCATTCCGATGCAAACAGGTGTCTTGCGCGTGTTGCGCGCGACCGCTGCCTGGTGGTGGCGACACAAGGAACTACGCCGAACCGGCCAGACGGGGCAGGCACAACGGCTCGAGCGCGAGACCGTCCTGCGTGATCTCGGCTATCTGAAGCAGGCGGCGTAATTGCCAAACGCGCACGTGATCTGCGGAGAGGGCGGGACTTTCCTCCATCTTGGTTGGACCACCGTGTCGACCTTCGCGCCGATCGAGCGCTTTCCCTTGGCCACCCTTGCGGTCGCACGAGGGACCCCATTCATCGATATCCGACCCGTCACCGATGTCATCGCCTTCGCGAACCTGCCGCGGGTGGCGCGGGACGGATCGATCGACCCTGAACCTTGCGGCCCTGGCAGGTCCGTGTCGCTGACCACCTACATCGACATGGTCGAAGCCCTCGGTGCCAGGATCGCCAACGATCCGCGCCCCTGTCGGTCAACCTAGTCACCACTCCCTCTCACCAAAACTCGAAAAGGAGGCCAGCCATGGCCCGATCCCGTACGCCCAAATTCGATGCCTCAGAGGTCATCACAAACGAAATCATCCGCATCATCGAGCGCGGCGTCCTGCCGTGGCGCAAGCCATGGACCGCAGGTGGCAGCTGTCGCCCCCTGCGCGTGGGCGGCGAACCCTACCAGGGAGTGAACAACTTTCTGCTGACGATGCGGACCGTGATGGCGGGCCACAGCTCTCCCTTCTGGATGACGTTGCCGCAAGCCAATGCCTTGGATGCAAAGGTTCGCAAGGGCGAAAAGTCCTCTGTCGTCGTTTACTACGGTCAAAGCCGGAGAGACGCCGGCGATGAGCATGATCACAGCGACGGGAATGATCACTCCGAGGAAGCCCGTATCTTCCGCTTCCAGAAATCCTACCGCGTGTTCAATGCCTGCCAGATCGAGGGTTTGCCGGATAGCTTCCATCCCGAGCCGGACCCGGTGCCTGAGCATCCGCCGTCCGAGCCCGTCCCGCACATGCAGGCGTTTTTCGATACCATCGACATCACAACCGTCTTCACAGGAACGGAAGCGTACTACCTGCCGCCCGTGGACAAGGTCTACATGCCGTCCATCACGCGGTTTCAGGACCCGCGCAATTTCTACGGGGTCTGGGCGCATGAGCTGGCCCATGCCACAAAAGCACCGCATCGGCTGAACCGTGATTTCGGGCTCTCGAAGTTCGGCAATACCTCCTACGCCCGCGAGGAGATCGTCGCGGAACTGACCTCGGTGTTCCTGGGGCAAACGCTTGGCTTCACCGCGCATACGCTCGAGATGAATGCCGCCTACCTCCACAACTGGTTGCGCGTCCTTCGGTCGGACAAGGGCGCAATCTTCAAGCACGCCGCGGATGCGCAGCGCGCCTGCGACTACCTGATCGCCAAATCTGAGGCGGGTAGGGCAGGGGGCCGCGCCGAGGCCGCCTGACATCCGAGTAAACGGAGACTCCCATGTCACGCAAGGAACCCAAAAGGCTGCGGGTGGCCTGCTTCAAAGACGGCCGCCGCAAGATCATCACCTTCAAACGCGGCGCCTATTGGTGGAGCTCGTCTGAGGGCGCGTATCCGCTTTCAGCAGCGCTCGAGGCCATCACGGACCAGGGCGGCTGGATCGAAACCATCCCCAACCCGAATTACCGCCCCAGAGGGCTGTTCGGGTAAGGCACCTTCTGCTTCGGTCCTTCCGCCAAGCGGAAAAGAAAAAGCGGGCTTTGGGAAGGGTGTTTCAACTTCTCAAAGGAGAGCCCCATGACCAGTACCGCTCAATCCCAGACAGACCGTCCGGATCCGACCGTGATCGCTGCCCAAAACGATGCGTTCCGCAAGCTCGCCTGTCTCGGTGTGCCGCCCGCGCAGCCCATCCAGGGCCGCATGCATGTCACCCGCTCGCTCATGGAGGCCGATGACGGCTTCATGGCCGAGGCGGTGAAGGCAACCGGTGAGTTTGCCACATTCGAGCCGGAGAATGACCCCGAAGGATGGCACGATTTCGGCGCAGTCCAGATCCGGGGCGAGACCGTGTTCTGGAAAATCGATCTCTACGAGGCGGATTCCGACTTCCGCTACGGGGCCGAGGCCCCGGACAATCCCGCCACCACCATGCGCGTGCTGACCATCATGCTGGCGCGCGACTGGTAGGGCAGGGGGCACCTCCAAACCTGATACCTCAAGCGATGAAGGCCCGCTGCTCCCTCAAAGGGAGAGTGGGCCTTTTGTCGTCGTGATCCCCGAAGCCGGGGATTGGTCACGCGCGTGAGCGCGCGGGCCACACCTCACCCACCTGGAAGGATATCCCATGACTACAAGCTTTGCCCCTCTCACCGTCGCCATCGGCGATCTGGTCCCGCATCCCGCTAATGTGCGCAGCAACGCGCCGGAAACCTATGACCCCGAGAACATCGCGCATCTGAAGGCCAGCATCGCTGTGCTGGGCCTGCTCCAGCCGCTCTTGGTTCAGAAGATCGACGGCAAATATGCCGTACTCGCAGGCGGTCGACGCCATGCCGCGCTGAAGGAACTGGTTGCCGACAAAGCCGCCAAGGGCTTCACGGCGAAGACCAAGATCGAGTGCCGCCTTGTCCCTGAGGAGTGCGACCTCACCACGGCTCTGTCGCTTGCCGAAAACATCACGCAAGCGCCGATGAACGCCATTGACGAATTCGAGGCCTTTGCGCGGATGATGGAGGTCGACGGCCAGACGCCTGAGACGATCGCAAAGACCTTCGGCACCACGGTGGTCGCCGTGAAAGGCCGGTTGCGCTATGGCTTGATCCACCCAGACATCCGCGCCGCAGCCCGGGCGAAGGTTATCACGCTCGACACAATGAAGGCCTTTGCCGAGCACCCGGGCCAGGAGGTGCAGCGCGAGGTCTATGAGGCGCTGACCAAGGAAGACAGCTACCTGCAGGCCTACACGGTCCGTCAGGCGCTCAAATCCCGCGGGGTGCAGGTCAGCGATGATATCGGGGCTTTCGTGCGCGCGGACTACGAGGCCCGCGGCGGCGCCGTCGCGGCTGACCTTCTGGAAGAGCATTCCGTGCTGGAGGATGCAGCGCTGGTCGAAACCATCGTGCTCGAGAAGCTCGGTGCCGCCGCCGAAGAGGCCCGCATAAAGCTGGGCTTTGCCTGGGCCGATGCGATGGTGCGCTATGATTACGCGACCATGGTCGACTACGGCCGCGTCTATCCCGGCCCGATCGAGCCGGATGATGCTGCCCGGAAGCGCATCGATGAGATTACCGCCGAGCTTGAGAAATTGCAGCTCGAGATGGAGGATGAGGGGCTCGAGGACGGTGCCTACAACGCGCTTTACGACCGCGTGGATGCCTTGGAAGAGGAAGCCCGCGACCTGCAGGAGGCCTACAGCGCCGAGGATCTTGCCCGTGCAGGCGTGGTCGCGTCCTGGTCGAGTGGTCAGGTGACGCTCCATGTGGGTCTCGTCCGCCCGGAAGACACCGTCAAAGAGGAGGGCGCGCGCGGCTCCTCGGCAAGCCCGACCGCGGAGGAGGCCCCGGACGCCGGCGAAATCACCTACCCAGCCTCACTGGCTGAGGACCTCAAGACCGAGCGAGCCATGGCGCTTGGGGCTGCGATGGCGCTGCATCCGGAAGCCACGCTCGATCTGACGCTCTTCAAGCTGGTCAGTGACGTCCTTGGCGCCGGCATGAGTGCCACGCAGGCGATCAAAGTCGACGCCCGCAAGGAATACCGCAGCCACGCCAAGATGGATGAGATCGACGAGACCTCGCTCGAGCAGGTCGCGGCGGCGCATGATATACTTGACCTCTCGTGGCTCGATGACACCCGGTCCCCTGCCGATCAGTTCGCGGCGTTCCGCGCGCTGGAGGCAGGCGAGAAGGCCAAGCTCGTCGCCTATGCGACGGCAAGCACGACGCAATCCTGCTTCGCGCGGGACCGGCAGCGTGACAGCCTGATGCATGACTTCGAGATCGAGATCATGCCCGACATTCGCGCCCACTGGACGCCGAATGCGGCGCTCTTCAATCGTTTCAAGAAGGCCTGGCTCCTGAAGATCCTCGGCGAGGATCTGGGCCTGGCCCAAGAGGCGGTGACGCTGGCCTCGTCGAGCAAGAAGGAGATCGTCGCCTTCTGCGACAAGCTTTTCGCCGAGCCCTTCGCCACGCTCACGGACGCGCAGCGCGCTGCCGTGGCCGCCTGGTGCCCGCCTATGATGCAGACCGCGGGTGGCGCCTACGATGAGGCGGAGCCCACTGCGGAAACCCTGGAGCCTGACAGCGAGGTCGCGCAAGCGGCCTGAGTCCTCACGCGACCCGCGCGAGGCATTCCCTGCGCGGGTCGACCCCTCCAAACCGAACAGAAAGACATCCCCATGGCTATTCTCAAATTCTCTGCCTCCGCTGTTGCGGCGCAGATCGCCCATGCGCGCGCCTGCAAGACCTTCCTGCCCAACTGGAACGGACCCGTGGACAGGCCCGCCCTGATCCTGATCGTCGGCAATGGTGTGCATCTGCGCTCGAACGGTATCGATGGCACGACCACCCGCATCGTCACCACCGAACAGGCCGATCCCTCCTTCGCCTTCGCCGACGGCATGAACCCGTTTCGGGATACAGACTGGATGGCGCAGCGCCGCATGGCGTTTCGCGATCTGACCGGCCAGTTCTACACCGACATCCTCGACGATGTGCAGGTGCTCATCGACCGGGGGCAGGGGGCCATCCGGCTCGCCACCGATGGCCACAGCATTCGCGTCTTCGTGCGCCGGGCGTCCGACTTCCTCATCGGTGGAACCTACGAGGTGCCCTCGGGTCTTGGCGGCACCTTCCGGGTCATCCTCAAGGATGCCTGCGACACCTTCGCGATCGTACAGAACTGCGGCAATTGCGAGGATTTCGACGCCATGCAGCCCTATCGCGTGCCTCTCGATGCGCTGATGGAAATCGATGACCGGAGGGCGGCGTAGTGGGTTGGCTGTTTTACACCGACCGCCGCATCCAGACCCACGCGGATGAGAAAGCGGAGATTGCCCGGCTCTGCACCTTTGAGGGCGACACGCGCAAAACCGAACTGGTCAAGGCCTGTAAGGTTGGCTCCACCTGGTATGCAGCGGCTAGGGTTACCAATCGCGACGGCACCCCTGTCGAGGACGCGACCTATGTCACCGATCCTGACGGCTCGATCACCTTCGGTGCTGTCTTCCTCACCCGTTACGACGATGGGTGTTGGGGCTACAAGGACATGGAAGAAAGTGCGGGACCGGTCGAATCCCGCGCGCCACTGAGCCTGTTGGCCCTCCTGTCCGACCTGAAAGACCCTGACAGCTACGCCCGGGACTGGCGCCAGCGCTGTCGGGATTGGGCTGCGATCCCGGACTACGAGGAAGGCGACAAGATCAAGCTCGCAGCGCCTGTGACGCTCACCGACGGCAGCACCTGCCAGATCGTCACTGCGACGCACTACAAGCGGGGGCGGCAAAAACGCCGCTGCTACCGCATCGAGGAAACCGGCGGGCTCGTCCGCCTGTCGAAGGCCTCGCTTGCGGGCTCGGAGCTGCTCAGCGCCGCAAAGGGCGAGGCCAGTCCTGTGCTGGCGGAGTTCCTGGCGAGGCATGGTGGCTGAGTTTCCCGCTGAAACAACACCACGGGACCACGCGCGCACATACTGCCGACTTGAAATCGTATCTCAAATGAGATACACCGCTCCCATCAACTGGAGGACCATCCATGCCTGCCCAAACATCCATGCTTCATGTCCGTGTTGACGATCAGCTGAAAGCACAGGCTTCGGACGCACTTGCGGGCGTCGGTCTGACGCTCTCCGACGCGGTGCGTATTCTTCTGACCCGCGTGGCCGCAGAAGGCGGCTTGCCTGCCGGATTGACCGCTGATCCGGATGCCTATGACGCCTGGTTCCGGGCGAAGGTACAGGAAGCGCTGGACGATCCAAGGCCCACAACGCCCCATGCCAAGGCGATGCAAGACGCCCAGGCATTGATTGACGGGAAGCGCCTTGCCAAATCTTGAATGGAAAGCAACGGCCATAGCCGACTTGCTGGCAATCATTGACTACATTTCTGACGACAACCCGGATGCCGCCCAAGTTCTCAAAGATGAGATTGAACACAAGACGTCCCTCCTTCCAGAACACCCTCAGATGTACCGCGCGGGCCGTGTGGACGGGACTAGGGAGATGGTTGTTCGGCCGAACTACATCGTGGTTTATGCTGAAAGCCCTGAGATGGTGACCATTTTGCGCGTTCTTCATGCCGCGCAGCAGTGGCCATGATCGGGGTGCAGGCCCCCCACTAAGAAATTGCCCGCTACACGCCTTCAAAGGGTAGAGCGGGCTTTTTGTCCTTTGGAACTCAGACCCTGATCCAAAGGAAATCCCCATGACCAAGCCCAAACCGGCAAATCCGGCTCTCTCAATCTCCGACGCTAACCTCGCCTCTGCCATCGCGCAGATCGGCACGGAGATCGACCACCAACCCCTGCGCAGCTCAACGCTCGCGCGGATTATGCGCGAGACGCTTCATGGCAGCGATGCCGGCGGTGCCTGGGACTGGCGCATGGCATATGACCTGATGCAGGCCGCGGCCATCCAGGTGCTGCTGCGTGGGGACGGTGCAGCAGGTGACATCGCCGCTGCAAAGCTCGTTGCCTCGCGGCTCCTGACGGAAACGCGCCGGTCAGAGCAGCAGATCCGGCTACAGCAATTTTCCACGCCGCTGGCATTCGCGGCTCTGACGGTGCGGGCCGCGGCGATCCGCAAGGGCGAGACCGTACTGGAGCCCTCGGCGGGCACCGGCGCTCTCGCTGCGTTCGCCGCACGGGCTGGTGCCACGCTTTTGCTCAACGAGATCGACCCCTTTCGCCAGCGCCTTTTGCGCGCGGTTTTCGGCGGCGATGTGACGGGCCATGACGGTGAGCATATCGACGATCTGCTGCAGACGCCGATCCTGCCGGACGTCGTGGTGATGAACCCGCCCTTTGCCTCCTCGGTCGACCGATCCCGCGACAAGCACATCGCCGCCAAGCATCTCATTGCAGTCGCGAAGCGCCTGGCACCCGGTGGGCGGCTGGTGGCGATCATGCCGCTGGGGTTCACGCCCGAACGCGATGCCGCGCATTGGTCCCGCGCTTGCGGTCTCCTGACGCCGCGCTTGGCCCTCACGATGTCCGGACAGGTCTACCGCAAGCTCGGCACCTCTGTGGAAACCCAGCTGATGGTCTTCGACAAGGTGCAGGAGGACGGCGAGATGATCCGCGCCAGCGTCAGGGACTTGGATGAAGCCCTTCCTTTTGTCGACGCCGTTGCCGCAACCCGGCCCGAGGCGCGTCCCGTACAACAGGCGGCGAAAAACCCTCATGCGCGATCGGTCGGTCCAGTACCTGTCACGCGCAAGCGCCCAGTTGCCAGAGTTGCGGCGTCCAACGCTCAGACCAACGCCGCCATACCGCTCACTTTCACAAGCCTTGAGGCTCCGCGCGACAACACGCCCGTCTCGGACATCTATGCGAGCTACCGTCCGCAGCGGATCGAGTTCCCGGGTGCGCAGGAACATCCCACGCCGCTGGTCGAGAGCATCGCCATGGCTTCCGTGGCCCCGCCGGTGCCCTCAGGCGCGGCCAGTGTGGAATTGCGCCTGCCTGCCAGGCTGATCGAGGATGGGCATCTCTCCGAGGCTCAGCTCGAGACCATCATCATGGCGCATGATGCCCATGGGCGCGACCTACCAGGACGGTTTACGATTGATGACGACCAAACCAAGCTGACGCGCGCTGATGATGATCCAGACGCACGTGCCTATCGCCTTGGGTATTTCCTCGGCGACGGCACCGGTTGCGGCAAGGGCCGCGAATGCGCGGGGCTCATTCTCGTGAACTGGCTTTCCGGGCGCAGGAAGGCGATCTGGGTCTCCAAATCCGCCACGCTCATCGAGGACGCGATCCGCGACTGGACCGATCTTGGCGGCTCGCCAGCAGACATCCAGCCACTCTCCAGATGGAAACCGGACCAGCCCGTCCCGATGGGCGATGGTATCCTCTTCGTGACCTACGCCACGCTGCGCTCGGCGGGCAAATGCGGCACCACGCGGCTCAGCCAGATCTTTGAGTGGATGGGCGAAGACTTTGAAGGCGTTTTTGCCTTCGATGAGGCCCATGCCATGCAGAATGCTGCGGGATTCGAGCAGGGCAGGGGGGCCAAACCCTCGCAGCAGGGCCTTGCTGGCCTGCGGCTGCAACTGGCAGCACCCCGCGCTCGCGTCTTCTACATCTCGGCCACGGGCGCCACGAGCGTGCACAACCTCGCCTATGCCGCGCGTCTCGGTCTCTGGGGGCAAGGGCCCGAATACCCCTTCCCGAGCCGCGAGAGCTTCGTCTCGGCCATGGAGGCGGGCGGTGTCGCTGCCATGGAGGTGGTCGCCCGCGATCTCAAGACGCTTGGCCTCTACACGGCGCGCGCCCTCAGCTTCGATGGCGTGGAATATGATGTGCTCGAACACGCGCTAACCGCGGCGCAGATCGAGATCTACGACGCATACGCGGGTGCGTTTCGGACGATCCACCACAATCTCGAGGCGGCGCTGACAGCCACGGGCGTCAACAATGCCTTTGGCGAGACCAATGCCTCGGCCGCACGCGCCTCGGCCAAGTCCCGCTTCGAGAGCACGAAGCAGCGCTTCTTCAACCATCTCCTGATGGGCATGAAAGCCCCGACCATCATCCGCGCCATCAAGGACGATCTGGCGGCGGGCAACGCCTGCGTCATCCAGGTGGTTTCGACAGGCGAGAGCCTGCTGAAACGCCGGCTTGAAACGATGGACCTGGAAGACGAGCTCGTCGAGGGTGCCTTGACGCCGCGCGACTACGTCCTGGGATACCTCGAACAGGCCTTCCCGATCCATGCGCAAAAGCTTGTCGAGATCGACGGCAACATGGTGGCTGAACCCTTGCGCGACGCCAATGGCGCGCTGGTTGTCTCCCGCGAAGCG
Organism: Roseovarius sp. S88; assembly: GCF_037023735.1. Lineage (GTDB taxonomy): Bacteria > Pseudomonadota > Alphaproteobacteria > Rhodobacterales > Rhodobacteraceae > Roseovarius > Roseovarius phycicola. The sequence continues at coordinate 41,312 of NZ_CP146070.1, forward strand.
CTTGCCCTGCGCGATGCGGCCATGATGGAGTTGATGACGCTGGCCCCGATCCCTTCGGCGCTGGATCAGATCCTCTGGGCCTTTGGCGACGATGCCGTGGCCGAAGTGACAGGAAGGTCGATCCGACCTCTGAAGGCGGACGATGGCCACCTCTTCATCGAGAAACGCGCCGCCAGCAGCAATTCATCCGAGACCCAAGCCTTCATGGACGGCGAGAAGGATATCCTGATCTTCTCGGATGCGGGTGGCACGGGCCGCTCCTATCATGCGGCGCAAACGGCAAAGAACCAGAAACGGCGCCGGCACTACCTCTTGGAGCCAGGCTGGCGCGCGGATGCGGCCATCCAGGGGCTGGGCCGCACGCATCGCTCGGCTCAGGTCAGCACGCCCTTCTTTCGCGTTTGCACCTCCGATGTGCATGGCGAGAAGCGTTTCACGTCGACTATAGCCAAACGCCTCGACCAGCTGGGGGCCTTGACCAAGGGTCAGCGCGAGACCGGCTCGCAGGGCATGTTCCGCGAGGAGGACAATCTCGAAAGCCCGATCGCGCGGGCCGCACTACGTGGGTATTTCGCCGATCTTGCCGCCGGGCGCGCTGAGGCGATGAGCTACGAGAGCTTCACCGACTGGACAGCCCTGCGGCTGATCGACAAGGACGGGGTGCTCCTTGAGGAGTTTCCCCCGATCCAGCGGTTTCTCAACCGGGTGCTTGCCCTTCCCATCCACATGCAGAACGCGCTCTTTGCCGAGTTCATGCGCCGGATCGCCGATCAGACGGAACGGGCGCGCGCGGCGGGCACGCTCGATCTCGGCGTGGAAACCCTGCGCGGCGAAAAGATCGAACAGGTCTCCACAGAGGATCTCTGGACCTGCCCGAAATCCGGCGCCGTGACGCGGATCATCGGGCTCGAGGTGACGGACCCGGTCCATGTCCTGGACGCTGAAGAGGCCATATCTCGCAATCTGGACAAGACCACGATGGTGAATCGCGCCTCCGGCCGCGCGGCACTCATTTCGGCCCACCCCATGCAGATGTATGACGAGGATATCGTGACGCTGATGCGCAAGGCGGTGAGGCCAAACGGGTCGAGCTATCTCGAGGAGACGCGGTTCGAGTCCTCGGCCTGGGAAGACATCGGAAGGCCCGAGTTTGCAGGGCTTTGGGATGCCGAGGCTGCTGCCCTTCCCAAGACCACCACGACCAAACTCTACCTGCTGACCGGGCTGCTGTTGCCGATCTGGAAAGACATTCCGACCACGAATGAACGCATCTACCGGGTCACGCCCGACGGGGCGACGGCCATGATCGGGCGCACGTTGAGCGAGGAAGGGGCCGCCGCGCTGCGCGCCCGCTTCCTCGTCTCCAATCCGCAAACGCCGCAGGAGATGCTGACCGCCGCCCTCGGCACCACCGCGCCGGTCGATCTGGGCCGGGGTCTCACCCTGACCCGTCGCCGGGTCGCAGGCGAGATGCGTCTCGAGCTCTCTGGTGCGGATCGGGGCATGATCGAAGGCCTCAAGGCCCTCGGCTGCTTCACCGAGATCATCGCCTTCCAACTGCGGGTGTTCCTGCCGCATGGGGACGGGATCGACACAGGCAGCATTCTGGCCCGGATCGTGGGGCAGGAAGCCGCCATGACGTCAGAACAAGCCGCCTGAAAAGTCAAAGCGGGCTTTGGGTCGGGCGTCGCGGATCGGGATTTGGCCGGTCTGCGCTTTCCGGGCGCGCGCTGACCAATGCCACGCCCGGCCCCCCAATTGCAGACAAGAGGACAGACCCATGACCAATCCCCAGATCGATTATGCCGCGATGGCGGCTCAGTGGCGCGCGGAGCGCGAAACCACCTTGAAGGCGACCCGAGCGGAGCTGCTCGCGCAACTACGTGCGCTTGGCATCAGCGGGGTCACTGCCGAATACGAAGGTTATGGCGACTCCGGCAATGTCGAGGATGTGACGGTGCAGCCTGCAGAGGTCCAACTGCCGGAGGTGCTTGCCACAGAGGTTGGCGATTTCGCCTGGTCGCTCGCCTATCATCATCACCCGGGGTTTGAAAACAACGAGGGCGGCTACGGCACGCTGACCTGGGACATAGCACTAGACAGCATCACCCTCGATCATGCCGACCGCTATGTCGAATGCTCGCACAGCTATGACGAGGGGCTGTGAGATGGCCCATCCGCTTCATCATGCTGAAAGCTCGGCCCGGAAATTCGGCGGAGTGCCGTCTGACTATCAGTCCATACATGACTGGTTCGATGCCTCGAAAGAGCACCTCGCGCTCTTCACGCACCGAGCCATGCGCCACCACGCTCAAGGCCTGTTCGAGGCGGAACGGGTTTTCGGCCTGACCCTGACCAATAGCGCGGGTCGGGACATACCCGTGCGCTGGATCGGCGAGCAGCATGTCCGCGAAGACTGTCAGGGCCGTATCCCGAGCATGGCGGACTGGCTGCGACGGATACAGCCCGAGCCATGGATGGCCAATGGCCACATCGACCGGCATTCCGGCTCCGAGCCCTGTGGCGACCCAAGGGTTGCCTGGGCCTCCGAGGTCGCCGCCGGAAGAACGGTTCTTGGTCTGAAGGATTGGATGGCGGCGCACGCGACGCAAGCCACGCATGTTGCCTGACAGCACTCGGCCGTTTGCCAAACGAATACTGCATGGAAGCCCGGTCGGACGATCGGGCTTCTTGCGTCGTTTCCCCACCATTCTTCGTAAGGAGGATCGCATGACACTCGATGAAATCAAGGCGGCCGTTGATGCCGGCCAGACCGTGCATTGGGCCAATACCGGCTACGTCGTCCACAAGGACCGGCTCGGTCAGTACCTCATCACCTATGTGCCGAATGGTAGCTGCATCGGTCTGACCGACCGGGGCGGGCACCGGTTGAACGGAAAAGAAACGGAGTTTTTCGTCGCGCAACCGAAGGACGCCGCAGAAAATCCAAGCAGCCAATCAAGACCAGACGGGCAGGGGAGGGGCGTAGCACCCGGAGGCGCCGGGGGCCTTCCCACTCGGACGGCAGCTCTGACCCGTGGGCGGGGCTGAAAGGAAAGCAAGCTTTCTGATTTGTGATCCCTCAAGGGGTCGAGAAAGCAACCCCGGATGCGCTGGCAAGGACGTCAGACACCGGCCAATCCAAAAGGAACCATCCCATGTTCGCAGGAACCCTCACCCGCAATGTCGAGACCGCAGCCGCTCAGTACACCGGCATGATCCACTCGACGCGCTTTGACATCGCCATCCAGTTGGAGGCGCGGGCCAAGATGTCCGAGCGCAGCCCGGATTTTGACGTGACGGCAGTCAACAAGACAGGCCGCAAGGTGCGCATCGGCACGGCCTGGAACGAGACCGGTAATACCAGCGGCAACCCCTACATCTCGATGCAGATTGATGTCGGCTTGGGCCCGTTCCGGGTCAATGCGGTGCAGACGAAAGAGGCGCGTGCGGCCCAAAGCGGGGCGTTCGAGATCATCCCGCTGGTCTCGAACGGCCTGATGAAATCCGGCTCGCTCTCGGGCGAGCTCACCGCCATGGACGCCGACAACGCCTTCACGGGCTACATCGCCAACATGATGTTCGATCTGGAGTTCATGCTGATCGAGAACAGCTACAGATCCGAGGAGACCCACCCCGATTACCGCATCGAGGTCAGCTCGCCCCGGGGCACACCGATCCGCGTCGGCTCGGCCTGGATGGCCAAAAGCAGCCGCACGGGTAATGACTACCTTTCGTTGCTGATCAACACGCCCGATGGCGATCTGCGCGTCAACGCCGTGCAGAACGAAGAACAGCGCGGCGGGCAGACCTTCTCGATCATCCCGTTCATCGACAGCGGTGAGCAGCCGCAGGACGCAGGCGCGGGGCTCTCCTTGGTCGCCTAATCGGCGCGCAGGGGGAGACGATCTGAACCGAAAGGGGAGCCGTGGGATCACGGTTCCCCTTTTTCCATGCACGTTTGCGTGAAGGACGCCACCCGCTTGCGATCAGGTGCAAATGCGATACAATAATATATTAACGTAATATAGAGGGCGGGCGCGTGGCGGCTAGATCAGGGACGGTTCCATGGTTCGAGAGCTTTAATGTTGAGGCAGAGGTTGAAGATCTCCTCGCCCATATCGAGCGCTGCACCGGATTCGCGCTGCCCGCCCGAAAACGTGAAGTCATCATGACCCATGCAAGGGCAAAGCTCGACAGGACAAGGCAGGCATATCTGGAGGCCAAGGCGGTGGGAAAGCCGGTGTCCACATCGCGGCGTGCGTATCTGACCGACCTGCAGGACACGATCTTCATGGCGATCCCGGAGGAGAACCTCGCGCTGATGCCGCTAAGCGAACAGGTCCTGAACGACCCTTCATTTTACGCGGACGCTATGCACAGTGCCGCTGCGATCAGCAGGGATGAGCTTTTCATGGCGCTGTCCTCTTCGCTGAAAGACATGACAGTCCAAGACGCCCGCGCGTTCGTCTCGAAGCTTTGGCACGGCACGATTGACGACAATGCCCGCAAATACGCCGAAGCCCTGAAGCGCTCCGAGCGTGAAATCATGCCCCTGCGGCCGGGGAACACCTCAGCCCACGTTCGTTCGTAATCACGCGATTACGGAAAAAGTCAAAGGAATGGGCCAACACCTTATGACCGATATAGATTAACCATGATATCGTTTGACCAGAACGGTGTTCCTACCGAAGAGATGATGTTGCGCTCATCCAGCCACCTAACAAGTTCGCTGTTTTCATTCGTTCTCTTGAGAGTAGGACGAGCATATCCGGTTTGGATTTTCGAATATGGGTAAGAAAGCTGTCCCAAGACCTCACGAACTTCATTCGTATCGAGTGTTTCATGGAGGAGATTGAGCAACTGGACCTGAGTGCCGATTGGCTTGGTATTCACGACAACTGCCTTGACGATCTCAGGTGTGAGTGCAGGCAGCGCGCCATTTGCCCGCAAAAGGATTGGCCCGACAATGCCAGCGCGCTCTGGAAGGCTGGGAAGACCGCTCAAGTCCATTAAACCAATGAGCGCCCGCTTTTCATCGTCCGAGATATCGGTAGCAAGCAATCTCTCGCGGAAGCTATCGTCAATCGAATACGAGCTGGGGTCGCGAAGATAGGAGGCGATGTTCTGAGCGACGAATGCCGTTTGAAGATCAGCCTCGCCGTCAAGCGTGGCCAGATTCTCTGCGTTAAAGGTGACGCGTCGCTCTTCGATGAGTATTCGGCGTTTGTCGGCGCTTACTGCATTGGGAAATGCCTTGAATTCCTTTGGAAGCGCCCGGATATAATCACGATAGACGCTATCGGCGAGACCTTCTGCATCGATGAGGAACTGACGAAGAGGGAGTGCTTCTTTTGGTTCTGGAACTGGAGTTTTCAGGAGAGCGGTACGGACCTCATCATCGCCAAGGAAGGCGATGAGAGCGTCACCCTCGAAATTTTCAGACTGGATGAAGGCGAGACAGTTGGACCAAGTAGGAGCGATCTGTGTCCCACGGAACACCAGGGGCTGATAACGCTCGGGTATTTCTTCCAGTGTGGGTAGAAGCTTGGTTTGTCGTAGGACGAACGCTTCGACATCGTTGGCATCGAGCTCATCGTGTAACATCACGGCCAATATCGCTTCGATATCCTCCTCATCGTCCTCGTTCATCTCCAACAGCACATTCGTGAAGTACGCTGAAAGATCGCTTTCCACCCGGATGAGGAGCGGTTCGGCTCCGGAGTTTCGAACCCTCGAGTAATGTCGCTTACGCAAGTCTGGGCCAGTTTCTTCTCCGAGGATAGAGCCGAAGATGTAGTCAAAGTTAGCAGCGTTCAGGCGGTAATGACCGAACTCGTACAGTTTGCGCGCAACGTTCGGATATTCATCGATGGCAGCAAGATCCTTCGTTTCGATCCGCAACTCTTCAAGCTTGCTCGGGTCCATCCCCTCTAACAGGTCGAGAAGATCCCGGAGATTGTTGGCGGCAAACGCTCGCAGCTCGGGGTGCTCCTCGCGTTCCCGGGCCAGCATGGCTGGCGAAAGATGCTCGATGAGGCGTGAAATATGCAAAATTGCCGAGGAATCCTCAATTGCCGCGGGTACGAAACCGCGCCAAGCGTCAATGAAGTGCCTCATGAACTCGCCAATGTGCAATCCCGTCGTATAGTAGGCCTCGAAGAACTCCTGCTGATTTGGAAACTCATTTGAAAGATATGCAAAAACCTTTTCTAGTAGGTTCTTATGCTCCCCGCTCACCAAGAGCGCGTCGACGAGTCGGACGTTCAGCGCATAATCAAGGCCAAAATCGTCCTCCCTCATTCCAGCGATAACTTCATTCGGGTTGTCGATCGGAAATAGGGGCTCAGGTGTATGGAAAGCCCTTATCTGAATCAGGAACTTGTTGTCGTTCGGTGAAAGCCGTCCAGTGTGGAACAAGGAGGTATACTGGTAGTAGCTATCATCGAGATGGCCCTCCAGGAGCAGGAACCGAGCCAGTTCGCCGCCCTCGCCGATATTTTCGAAAAGGTTCTCGATTTCTAACGCGCTTGAGCGCAGCAAAGCGTTAAACTTGCTCGTTCGAATAGTCTTGATCTCGCTTTTCAGAACGGAGATTCGCCGATGCGCAGCCTTCTTTTGTGCGTCTGCTTTCTGTTCGATGCTTCGCACCCGTTCGGCATAGCTTTCATTGGGGTCGACTTTCTCTTCTAAGCTAGAATTATTGTGCTGAGAGCGATAATTATTGATCTGACGGCAGTGCAAGTTCGGAGTTGCAATAATTTGTTCGAAATCTGCATGCTCGGACAAACTATTAGGCGCAATGCTCTCTTGTGCGGTTCTGCCTACGCCAATGGTATTCGCCGGTAGCGTTTCGAGGAGCGCCATCGCATAAATGCGGTTGAGCTCGCGCCGATCCTTCGGAATTTGCTGTTCAGCCGCCGCGATATCGCGTTCGAGGTCGGCAATCTCGGAACGATAGCCTCGTTCAAGAGTGGCGATGATCTCGTCTTTACGCCCCAAAATTCCGGCGAGATGCCCTTCGCCGCGGTGGAGCTGTTCGAAATCCCTAGGATAGACATTCTTATAAATCAGCACTGCAAGAAGCTTCGTGGCGTCGAGCACGTTCTCGCCATCGGTTTCCAAGTTTGCGACGTAAATCGCATACTCATTGAAAATGTTATGGATCAGCCGGAGGTCGCTGAGGTAGCGAGACACCTCTCGCAGGAATTGCTGATCTAGCCTTCCGTCCAGTTCGAGTCGCTCACCCTGCGCGAGCACCATGTCAATCGAGTTTGAGCTGTTAATAATCGGAATGACGGGGATGATGAATTCGAAGAACTTGGTCCGGTCAGTGTTGACAAACATGTCGTCGCGCAGTGCGTAGAGGAATCTGACTTGGCGTTTCACGCCTACATTGCTGTTCACGAGACTGTTGATCTCGCGAAGCGTGACGAAAATGTCGGAATCCTCGAAGCGATCGAGATCTTCCACGATTACGAGATCGTAGCGCGTAGATTGGAAGAAGTAGACGATTTCATCCAGGTGACGATTGAGGATTGAGTCTTGGTCTTCCGAAGACGGCCGCATCTCGATGTCCTTCAGCGAAATGCTCTTAAGGGACACACCGAAGCTGGCGACGTAAAAGTGATGTATCACAGACCAAAGAAAGATTAGCGCAAAAACGGCTAAGGAGATATTGAACCAGTTCGTGAGATCGAAGGGTTCGAAATACGACCCTTCAAAGATATCTACGCGATTGTAGAACGCATGCCAAAGAGTGAGTAGTCCGGAAAGAATGTAGAAGGATCGAAAGATCGACCAAAATCCCGGTGATTGGATACGTTTAAAGCGCGAGAGGGGCAGTTTGTTTGAATCTGCGCCATATAGAAGTTGTTGGAGGATACTTCGCTCAATTTCCTGTTTGGTCACTGTGCGTCGCTCATCACCTGCTTCCGGTAAGAAGGCGGCGAGAGAGATATGCAGGGCTTTTCGGGGATAGGATTTCAGAAAAGTTCGGATGATGCTGCTCTTGCCGGAGCCGTAGGGCCCGGTGAGCGCGATGTTTGACACGTCCGGACTGTCGGTGGCGAACTTCAATGCAGCCGAATATACCCCTCCTTGGTCAGCCTCGTCGGTTGGGGCGAGGTCGACGAATTTTGCTGGCCCTACGGGGGCAGCGGTTCTAAAGCGCAATGCTTCCGCAATTTTGACGAGCTTGCCGAATATCCAATGGCTGATTTTAGTAAGGTTGGATTTCATAACGGGTTGTCTACCATGTTCCAAGCTTTGTCCCATCCGCGCGTAGAACGTAGACGACCACGCGCTCTCGGGGCCAAATGTTTGCTGTGATGCCGAATTCTGACTTGTCGCAGACAGCCTTCTCTTGTGGTTCGAAATAGCCTTTTGCCACAACCGAAGCAAACGCCCAGTTTCCAACAACTGTATTGGAGGTTTCGCAAGCCGTGGGTTGATTGCAGTCATTGGCCTCCGCGATGCCCGAGGCAGTTTTTAGCGCGAAGCGGTTGTCGACAACTCGCGCAGTGAATGTGTACGATCCGCCCGTTGTGCCGGATTCTGACGCGCATCAGCTCGTTGTGGCTGGTAGGGTGATTGCCTAAACTTCTAATGTGATTGGAGCCTTGCGGCCTCCCCAGCTCGGCTTCGCGTGTCGCAGGGGAGAACGGCCCTTCGGTCCGTCGCGCATTCGGCCATGCGGCCTCACCGCGGCGTCGCGCCTGGCATTCCGGTTTGCCCGCCTCGCGAGCACGTCCCTCCCCGGCCGCTCCGCCGGATTGCGCTCTGGTCTGTTTTGCGGGGCAAAACGATCCCGCCGCTTCATCCGTCTCCCGCGTCCGGTCAGGCCGTTTGCCTGCTCGTGTCGGGCAAACCTACCGTCAAAACACACACACATGAGTGCGGAAGCATATCCTCCGGATGGCCCCCAAATCAGCCCGCGTCAAGGATCGCAAAACTTTTCGGCGACGGCGGGGCCTTTGGCGCGGAGCGGTCCCGTGCGTGAGCGCGCGCATGTGTCCGGTGCTGCGCGCAGAAAATTTTTGCGCCCGGCAAGCCGGCGGCTGCGCCGTCCCTGACCCGGGCAGATTCGGAAACCAGGCATTCGGCCATGCCCCCACACTCACGTGGTGGCTCTATAACCGAACACTGGAGACCAGACATGGCTTACGACACCGCAAACACCTACGAGACCATCGAGCTTTTCGGACTGACCGAGAAGGACGCACAGCTCCCGATCCCGGAGGATCACATCCTGACCGACCACATCATCCGCGAGAGCTTCGAGGCTCTGCTCGGCCCGCTGCGTGGGACCGGGCTCGAGGCGGAAATCGAACCACTGGCCCACGGGTTGGCGACGATCCTGCAGCGGCGCAAGGTGGCGGTTGGCAAGGAGATCGACCGCACCTCCGACAAGATCGGCGCGCTGGCAAAATCTCACGATGGATCGGAGATCGCCGAGACCGCGCTCGAAGAGGCGCAGGCACGCTTTTTGCTGCTGCGCGAGATCGTCGGCGCGATCGAGGTGATGAGCGAGGCGGCGGCTGAATGCTACGAGATCGAGACGGGTCACGCCTTCATCCCAGCAGCCGGGTCGCGCGCAAGCGTCCGGGCACAGGAGACCGGGGCGGTCTTCGAGGCGCGGCAACTTCTGGAGCAGCACGACCGTGAAACCGCCGAGAAATCGAAAGTCGAAGGGGTGCCTCTGATCGTCTCGGGCGCCACCGACTGGACCGATGTCGATGTGATCTTCAACACGCTCGACAAGGTTCGCGAGCGGATCAGGCAGAACCGCAATCAGGAGATCTTCCTCTGCCACAAAGGTGGCAAACACGGGGCGGAGATGATTGCGGCACGATGGGCCCGGGCACGCGGGATAGCACAGGCGCGCTTCAATCCACGCTGGTCCGCGCATGGGCGGGCGGCACCGTTCAAGTGCAACGACGAAATGCTGGACGACAAGTTCGCGGCGACGGGGGTTGTCCTCTTCGGCGGCAATGGGGTCGCGCTGAACCTTGGGCAGAAGGCCGAAGCCAAAGGCCTGACGGTCATGCGGGTTGCTGACCCGGCGAAGAAGGTGTCGCAGGAGTGAAGAGAGGGGGTCGCGCTTGGCGCGGCCGCTTTCGTCATGTCTCATTGCGCGTGCCATCGGTCACACTTGATCGGCAGCTCACGGCGTCCAGCACCGTCATCCCTCTGCCCAGCCCGTCAGAGTGCGGCCCATCCGCATCGGTACGGGCTGGGGATGAGCGCACCTCGCACATCATCAGCAGCGCAAGACCGAGGGGTCGAGACGTCGCACTTGAGGCTGAAGACCTGCACAACCCTCGGGTGGTGTTGCGGAACATCGCATCCACGCGGGCGGGCTCCGTCAGCACCTCGGCCAGGATCGGCGGGACGAGGACGCGGAGGATGGCGTCGGCGTGATGGCAAGGATCATCCGGATCACTCCTTTTTGCTCATAGATGTGGATCGCACGGGGTCGGCCCAATCGTGCCCTCCGCTGACGCTCCGGCAAGCACAAATACGGCTTCCACGGCGGGCCGCGGACCCTCCGCATTTGCGCTTGCGACCGGGCCTCTTGCCCCCGTGCCGGGTGATCCCCATCGCAACAAGGAGTAACCCAAATGACCAACCACTACGTCGCCACCGTCCCCGTCAAGTTCATCGACACCGATGGCCAGGAGCGCACCCGTTTTCAGCGCGTGGGTGCGATGTTCCGCAACACCCGCAACGGGGACGGCTCGGAGTTCTTCAGCCTCAAGCTCGACTTCCCGGTCGCGGTCTCGGAGCTGGTGATGTTCCCGCCGAGCGCGAAAGATCCCCAGGACTGAATCCTCTGACGAGGATAGGCCGCCCCGAGACGATCTCGAGGCGGCCCGATCCCTGTTCCAGGGATGCCGTCACCGGCGCGTGTGATCGCCTACAGCGACCTCCTCTTGGTGCCGGTCGCTGCGCGTTCAAGGGACGCACTTCCCCGGAATGGTCAGGCCGCGACAGAGCGGCCAAGTCAGCCTCAAGGGGGCCATCCACAAAAACCTATCGGCCAGGGCCTCCTGGTTTTTGCGGCAGAGATTTGGCGGAGCCAAATCTGGCCCTCCTTGACCCTGCCTGTCCGCCCTGTCGGTGGGGTTGCGCCCGCCCGCGGTTCCGTCCGAACACATGTGTGTTCGGCCAGACCCTCGGGCGGTGCTGGGGAAGGGGACCCATTGGACAGGTGGGTCGCCCGGTGGCGAGGGGGCAGGCCCGCGTCCCTGCGGGCCGCGGGGGAAGCGGACACCAAGGCTGCCTGAGACAGAATGCAACGTAAGTATATAATTGACAGCGCGGTATAGTATCGTAAGGTGGGGCAGCCTTGGTGGAAGGTGGCAGGAAATAGGGGGTCTTTCTTCCGCATGTCCCGAACAAAACGCCTCACAGAGACCGAGAAGATGCAGATCGCCCGCGAGGCGGCGGAGGGTGTGTCGACGTCTGAGCTGGCTGAGCGTTTCGAGGTCACATCGCGGGCCGTGCGCTACGTCCTCAAAGCTGATGCCGAGCGCAAGACGGATGCCGCAATTCCGGTCTCAGCGGTCAGTGTGAAGGTCACGGCTGCGGAGCTTGCGGCGCTCGACGCGGTGTTGGCGAAGGCGGGGATCGAGAGCCGGGCCGAGGGGCTGCGGCGGCTCATCCAGGCGGCAGGCGGGGTGTTCGTTCCGGATGCGCAGATGGCAGCCGAGATGGCGCGCTACCGCGCCTCTCTGCACGAGGTTGGCAATGGGGTCGCGCAGATCGCCAAGCAGATGACGAAGGCCAACCGGCAGGGGCAGGGGGTCGGCCCGGAATTCACTGAGTTGCGCCTTGCGCAGATGCGCGGGCTGGCGCGGTTCATTCTGGACTCCGCTGACGAGATCGACCTGCTCCTGCGCCGCCGTCGGGATGCGATGAAGCTCGAGGCCACGGCCGCCTTGCGGGAGTTTGCCCATGCGGCTGAATGATGCTGTTGACGCTGTCACCGGCGAGGTCTTCCGGGATGGCTGGAGCCGGATCCGGGGCTCGATGCAGGGGCTGCATGTCGCCAAGCAGAGCCAGCTTGTGCGCGCGGCGGCAGGGCATCGGCCGGCGGTCTTCAAGGCGATCCGGGGCGGGGGTACGCATACCAAATCACAGCTCGCAAACCAGCTCGATTACCTCACCACCAAGTCCACCCATATCGTGGACAGTAGCGGGTTCCTGGATGGCAAGACGAAGCTCGAGGCGAAGGACATAAAGGACCTCACCGAGCGCTTTGCCAAGCGGTGGGATGCGGGCTTCAAACCCAAGCTTGGTCAGACCACTCACATGCTCATGTCCTTCCCCATCGGCACGCGGGGCGAGGATGTGCGCGACATCGCGACGGATGTGGCTGAGCGGTTCTTCCAGACCGATGCGGGGCATTTCGACTACATCATCGCGGTGCATGAGGACCGCGATCATCCCCATGCGCATCTGGTGCTGAACCGCCGCTCGCAGGAAGGTGAGTTCTTCTTCCTCGGGCGCAACCATCGGTTCAACTATGACGATTTCCGCCTCGCCATGGTCGAGGAGGCGGAGAAGTATGGTGTGCGCCTGGAGGCCACGCGCCGCGTCGATCGCGGGGTTGTGCATTATCCCGCCCGGACCCGCGAGGTTTACGCCGCCAAGGAAGAAGGTCGCGCACCCCGCGAGCGGGAACGTGTGGGTGCTGACTTAACCCGAACGCTGGCGGAGATCGCCAATACCAGAACCGTCTACCACTCGCTTGCTGCGGAGGCTTCGCGAGAAGCCCGCGAGGATATCGCCGCAGCCCTCTTCCGCGCGGGCGAGGTGCTGGCGCGCGGCGGGCAGGTGGACCGAACAGGAGATGTCTATATGGCCGAGGATCAAAGCTTCGAGGATCTGAGAAGCCTCTATGCGGAGAAGCTCGCGCGGGTGCAGGGCATGATTGCCGAGAAGTCTGACGCGGAACGTCCCGTGCTGGAAAAGCGCCTTATCGAGATCCAGACGCAGGTCCAGCACATGCAGCCCTTGGGGCTGCGATCATCCACGCTGTCAGAGACCCCCTCGGAGGGCGGGATCTATTCCGAAGCCAATATCGACGCCAGCCAGCGCGAGCGACTGGCCGAGCCCGACCTGAGATCGCGCATTGACGCGGCACTACGGGGCACGGGGATCAGCACATCGGAAGTGGTGGCCCGGATCGAGACGGGCGCGTCAAATGCAGCGCTCGAGCATCAATGGATCGCAGATGATCTCTCCAAAGTGGCCGAGGCGCGCGATCTGAACCTCGAACGCCGCGCTGATCTGGAACAGGCGCGCGACATTCTCAACGATGTGCATGTCGCGCTTGGTACGCTTTTGGAGCGCGAGAACGTGCTGCGCCGGGATGGCGTCATGGAAGCGGAACCGGTCAGCGAGCGGTTCCATTATCACCGGGACGCGGTCCGGGCGATGGAAGGGACAATCCGTCAGGAGATGCGCGCAGACGGCCTGACTGCGCAGCAGATCGAGGACCGGGACTGGGAGGTTGTCTCAAGGGCGGAGCGCCGGATCGAGACCGAGCAGCGCGCATATCTCGAGGCACACCCGGACTTGCTCGTACGTCCCGGCGATGTGATCGACCGGTCTGAGCCCTACAGGGAGACCATCACCGATGCGGCCCGCGCCAGCGCGATCACCCGCGAGGTCGACCGGATCATGGAGGGACGCGACGTCCGCACGCCCGTTGCAGATGCTGTCACGGATGACTTGCGCACGCGCTATCCGGACATGCCGTCCCACCTTGCCCGTGGGCTCGGTGCGACCTATGCGGCCGTCGTCGAGATCCGGGACTCGGAGGCCATCAATCAGGTCCGCCGCGAAACCGAGATGCGCGATGGGCTTAGGTCTGGAACGCGCGACGCACTCCTCGCAGCCCGCGGTGAAACTGCGCCGCAGTCTGACCGTGCCGACCGCCTCGCAGACGAGATTGCGCGTGTTCTGGACCATGAGCGGGCCGGGGAGTTCTCCGCGCCCTTCGAGACCGAAGCGGAGCGGGACGCTTTCCGAACCGAGATCGCGCGGGTGCTTGATAACCGTCAACTTGAGCGGCTCACATCCGGTGATGCCGATGCGCTTGAGAAGGTTCTCGCGGACCGCCTCGATCGGCTCTATGTCGCCAAGGTCTATCTGCAATCCGATGCCGCGACGGCCAACACGGAGGCCTTGCGACAGGTGGTCGATGATCTTGCCGATGCCGAATACGAAAAACACCGCGCGACAGACGTGGATGGCGAAACCGAGCGGGGCCAGGTCCATTGAGCGTCGCCATGGGAAAGGCGCGGATCGCCACGGGTGTCCTGCTCGTAACGCTGGTGACCGCCGCCATGGGCTATACGATCGCCTCGGCGGTTTTGACCTACCAGGATATGGGCTTCGGGGCCGAGATCGACTTTGCCTATATCGCGCAGAACTATCTGGCGATCCTCGATCGCCGCCCAGAGGACGCGCAACTCATCCACCTGATCATCGGCAGCTTTGCCGCCGCCGGCATGATGCTGAGCCTCGCCCTCTCGGGGTCTGCCCTCACACGGTTTGGCCAAACCCATTGGCAGACCGCGCGGGAGATGAAGGCCAATGGGTTCTTCGGCGCGCCCGGGACCGGGTTCATCCTCGGCAAGCTCGGTACTCCAAAATCCCGCGCGAAATACATCTGCTCGAAGGTCTTCCCCCATGCGCTGATCGTGGCCCCCACGGGCCGCGGCAAAACCACGGGCTTTGTCATTCCGAACCTGCTGACTTGGCAGGGCTCCGCCGTGACGCTCGATGTGAAGGGCGAGTGTTTCGAGGCTACGGCCCGGCACCGCGCGGCCCAAGGCGACAAGGTCTATCGCTTTGCCCCCACCGATTGGGAGGGCAAGCGCACGCATCGCTACAACCCGCTCCTGCGCATCTATCAACTGAAAGACCCCGCCCGCCAGCAGATGGAATTGCAGCTCCTCGCGACGCTGTTCCTTCAGAGCGACAACGACCGGGTCCAGGGCCTCCTCAAAGGCGGGATCGATCTCTTCGTCGCGGCAGGGCTCTTGGCCTTCCAGCGCAAGCGCCCCACCTTGGGCGAGATCTACCGCATCGCAGCCTCGGGCGGGAACAAGCAGAAGGAGTATTTCGCGCGCGGCCACGAGGTGGAGAACAGGGCCGCCAAGTTGATCTTCACGCGGTTGGCCTCGACCAACAACGATACGCTGACCTCCTACGTCTCGCTTCTGATGACCTCGGGGCTCGATCAATGGCAGAACCCGGCCATCGATGAAGCGACGGCGGTGTCGGACTTTGATTTCCGGACAATCCGCAAGAAACCCTTCTCCGTCTATCTCGTGGTTCAGCCGCTGATGGTGAAACCCCTCGCGCCGCTGATCAGGCTCTTCTTCTCCGACCTTCTCTCCGCCATGCAAGAAAAGGACCCCGGGCCGGATGAGCCCTGGCCGGTGATGATCATGCTCGACGAGTTCAATCGCTTGGGCAAAATGCCCATCGTGGTCGAAAGCATCGAGACCCTGCGGACCTATCGCGGTCACCTCGCGGTCGTCACCCAGACCATTCCCGCCCTCGATGAAATCTATGGCGAGAACACCCGCCGCGCGCTGCAGGGGAATGCTGGCGTGAAGCTCTACCTGACGCCGTCGGATGAGAAGACTGTCGAGGAGTTGAGCAAGGCGGTCGGTAAGACCACGAAGACCGTCATCACGCGCTCTCAGTCCATCGGCAAAAACCCCTTCGAGGGCCGCAGCCAATCCACAAGGACTGAAGAAAGCTCTTTGTTGCCCGAAGATGACGCGCGCCGCCTACCGCTCGATGAGATCGTCATGGTGATCGACGCGCAAATGCCGGTCCGAGCCAAACGGATCCAGTATTTTGACGACCGGCTCTTCAAGGCGATCCACGGGGCGCAATCAGGCGAGTTGCCGTTTCCGAAGCCGGGGGAGGGAGGCCGCAGGGTGATCTGCCGCTGAGTATGCGCGCCATGCCGATGACACCGCCGCCGGACGGGCAAAGCGGACCCAACACCGAAGTGGACGCTGCACACCAGGCCGCTGCTGGTCAGCCGTCAGCGCATGTCGTGCCAAAGAAGACCGCGCCCGTCGTTCAAGCCGTCATTGCTGAGGAACAGCAGCAGATGGAGATGGATTTTGAGGGCCCGGTCGCGGATACCGAGACAGTGCGCGTGGAAGATGAGGCGCAGATGCGTTCCGCGGTCGATGGCTTGGACGACATGGAAGCGATGTTGCGGGAGGATGGTGGTCAAACGCTTGTAGCTCGATAGGTTGGCGAGGGTGGTATGTCGGTCGAGCCGGCGGATTCCGTTGAAGAACTCGGTGCAAATGACGTCACGGTCGTCGCTGGATTGTTTGCACGAGTTGCATGCTCCGGAAGCAGGTCCGGTCGACGCTTAGATTAGTAGATTTAGCCGGTCAGATCATGCGGTGGCCTCCGTTTGGACGGTCTTGGGCCTGAGCTTGGCGAGCTTTCTGAGGTTCTGCGCGATAGCTGCGAGAAGGAACTCATCTTTGGCCCCGTTGGGCCCTCGCAATCGCAATCTGGTCAAGTTCAGGATGCGCTTGAGGTGCGCGAAGAGCATCTCAACTTTCTTCCGTTTGTCACGGCTGACTTTGTACGCTTTCGACTTACGGCTGGATCGCGCGAAGTCCCGTGCATCCTCGTGCTCTTCCCGACTGACCGATCTGCAAGCCGCATTAGGGCAGCACTTCTCTTTCGATGGACAACTCTGACAATCGGACTTGAGGGCTCGGTATTTCCGGGTGCCACGAACGTTCTTACCGCGATTGGGATCGGAGTAGTTGCGTCGGAACTGTTTGAGCGCGAAGCCTTCCGGGCAAATGTATTGGTCGTTGGCTTCGTCATATTCAAACTCGAACCGCGTCCATGCCCCGTCTTTGCGGTTCGAATGATCGATCACCGGGATGAAGGGGATGATCCCGCGCTTCTTAACCAGCCAGCCTAGGTTGTCGCTGGAGCCATAGGCAGTGTCTGCAGCCAGCCAATCCGGTCTTATACCGAAGCGGCTTTCGGTGCGATCTAGCATTGTTTGAGAGGCACCTACTTCAGCCTGCCGGATTGCCCGAGTGGCTTCAACGTCCATGATGACCGAGCTTTTGGTGTCGATTAGATAGTTCGTGGCATATGCAAAGTACGGGCGGCTCTCTTCGGCGCGCGTCCATTGGGCAGCTGGATCGGACTTGGCTACGAACTTCGGTTGAACAGGAGAAGCGGCTCCGAATGCCGCATCATCCAGCGTTTCGAGATATTCCTTGGCAGCGCGGTTGCTAGCTGCCCGGGCAACGTCTTCACTCCAGTCCTTGGCCGCAATGGAACGGGCTTTGTTAGCATCCGCCGGTATCAGGCTGGCATCGACGGCAAAGCCTTCGCCAGACACAAGGTCTTCCTTCAGGCAGCGCTCAACTGTCGCCTCGAAAATGTGACGCAGCATGTCGCTGTCACGGAACTTGCCATGGCGGTAACGCGAGAAGGACGAATGGTCAGGCACCTTGTCCTCCAACCCGAGCCGGCAAAACCAGCGGTAGGCCAAATTGAGATGCACCTCTTGGCAAAGACGGCGTTCTGAGCGGATGCCCATCACATAACCAATCACCAGCATCCGAACGATGAGCTCGGGATCAATCGAAGGGCGGCCGGTATGGCTGTAGAAGGGTTTCAGCTTCTCACGCATGTCACCCATGTCGAGGAAGCGGTCGATCTCTCTCAGCACGTGATTGGGCGGCACATGAGCGTCCAAATCGAACTCATAAAACAGCTGCGCTTCCACCCTTTGAGTGCCCATCATCGCTCGATCCTCCCAATCTCGATAAATCGAGTGAATCAAACGACTTGCCGCACTGCGACATATAGTTTTTCAACAGCATCGGCGGGAAGCGGAAGTTCGCTGCGATTGCGAGCACGAAAAGGCGAATGTTCAAAAGCAGACACTTCGCACCACACTCAAACCTCTTCAAGTTCGCCCAGGTCAATATCTTTCCCCGCTTTGATCAGATCGTAAATAAGGTTCGTAAGTATGCCGAGGCCTTGCTTGTCTTCTTTGAGAAGATGCGTGGCCAACGCGTTGTTCGAACTCATTGCGCGTACCACCGCGCCTTGAACCGCGCCGGGAAGGCTTCCTTTCAACGCTTGGTCTTTAGAGTTTTCCTCAACTTGCGCTCGTACGATGCTGTTTTCACGGGTTATCGAAACGATTTGGTTTACAAAGCTTGCTTGGTCCTTGATCGGAGCGGCTTCACCAAAGATACCGTTCAATCGTTCGATCAACTCCTGTAGGTAGACAGGAAGCTTACCGGGCGCATTCGATCCGCCCGGTCCAGTGGGCTTCAAGTTTGGATCTGGGTCATCACCGTTGTTGCCCTGGTCATCGTTCTTGTTAATGTCGTATCCCGTAAGGGAAATGCCTCTGAGATCTACGTGCTCGGGAGGAATGCCATTGAGGCGGTTTGCCAGAAGTTTTGTGAATGCGGCAAAATTTTCCATGCTGGGATCCCCCAGATCCAGCAATTGCGCGATGTATGTGTAGGTCCTGGAAAACCTAGCCAAGCCCGACTTGAACTCCAGCATCCGACCGATGCTCTCTTCTATTTGCATCCTTTCATGCTCGGCCTTTTTCGCCGAGGCATCGTCTCCTGCTTCGGTTGCCTTCAGGAATTCAACTTCGCACCGAGCGGCCTCTTCGCGGAGCGCTTTGAGGCGAGCGTTGTACAGGTCGGTCGGTCGTTGGGTGGCCGCAAACATCGCCTTGTGGTGATCTTCTTCGCCGGTGTCGAAGGTCTTGGCGGTTTCGAAGCGCGCGACCTTGAACGCGTCAATGTCTTCGTCCGAGTAGATGCCCTGTTCGTCAAGTGTATCCTTCATGTCGTAGATGACGTTTGGGTCTTGAACCTCGGTGATTTGCGCGCCGGAATCATATTTCTTGAAGGCCGCTCGGATCGCTTCCGGGTCATTGACGAAGTCGACGACGAAGGTCTCTTCCTTGCCTGGGAATGTGCGATTGAGGCGCGATAGCGTTTGAACGATTTCGACTTCATTCGCGATCTTCTTGTCGACATACATAGCAACGAGCTTCGGCTGGTCGAAGCCCGTCTGGAACTTATTGGCGACCAACATCACTCTAAATTCCGGCCTATCAAATGCGATCCGCAGGTCCTTGACCTCGACGCCCGTATTCATGTTGCTTTCAGTGAATTCGGCATCGTCGTCACAAACGAACAGATCGCCTGAAATCTGCGCGTCATCGGAATGCATAACGTCCTTGCCGCTGAGCTTCCCCGAGAATGCGACCAACGCGCGAACGTCTTTGTACTGTGGGTTGGCGATGACAAAAGCATCGAAGGCCATCTTGTAGCGAACAGCCGCCGCACGCGAGCTCGTCACAACCATTGCCTTCGCCTTTCCGTCAAGGAGAGGCGAAACGTTGTGCCGGAAGTGCTCCATGATGAATTGCACCTTCTGGGTGACGTTCGTGGGGTGCAGGCTCATCCATTTGGCAAGCGCTCGCTTGGCTGCCTTGCCATCCACGCGCTTTTTGTCTTCCAGTTCTTTTCCCAGATTGAAGGCGGTCTTGTATGAGACGTAGCCCTTGAGCACGTCGAGGATGAAACCCTCGTCGATGGCCTGACGCATCTCGTACTTATGGAACGCGCGCGGCAGGTTGTCCGGGCCTGCCGGGCGGGACGGGTCCTGCGGTCGTCCAAACAACATCAAGGTTGAGTGTTTCGGTGTCGCAGTGAACGCGAAGTGGGACAGGTTCTTCGGCCGAGCCCGGCTCTTCTGGATCTCGGTCAGAAGCTCTTCGACCGTCATGTTGGCGGTATCTTTAGCCGACGAGAGGGCGAGGGTCGCCTGCAGCTTCGAAGCGGTGCTGCCGGTTTGCGATGTATGCGCCTCATCGATTATCACGGCAAAGCTACGGTCCTTCAACGATGTCTCCGTCAGGATCGCTTCCATGGCGTGCGGGAAGGTCTGAAGCGTCACCACGATAATCGGCACGCCCTTCAGCATCGCTTCTGTCAATTGAGCCGTCTTCGTCTTGGAGCTTGTTTCGCGATCAATCGCGGCGATCATGCCCTTGCGGTGGTCGATCTGCTGAACGGCATCTTGCAACTGCCCATCCAGCACAGTCCGATCCGTCACGATGATCACTGTGTCAAAGACGGCCTTCCCGTCATCATGGCGCAGCTTGGTCAGGTCGTGGGCAGTCCAGGCGATTGTCGATGTCTTGCCCGAGCCCGCACTGTGTTCGCAGAGGTAAGCGTGCCCGGGGCCTTTCTCTTTCGCGTCCGCGATCATCTTGTTGACCGCGTCATGCTGGTGGAAGCGTGGGAAGATCAGCGTTTCCTTGACCGACCAATTGCCCTTCAGGTCCACCACATCCTTCTTCTCGACATAGACGAAGCTGTGGAAGATCCGCAGGAAGGCATCGGGCTGGCAAATCTCCTCCCAGAAGTACGCGACGGGGTATTCGCCGTCGTCACGGGGCGGGTTGCCGCCTTTGCCGTCGTGGCCACGGTTGAAGGGCAGGAAGTAGGTGTTCTCGCCCGCCAGTTTCGTCGCCATCCAAATCTCGCTATCCGACATCGCGAAATGCACGATGGCACCGCGTTTGAACGTCAGCAGCGGGTGTTTGCGGCCGGTGGCGGGGTCTTCGGGCAGGCGGTCGCGCTTGTACTGCTCGCGTGCGCTTTCGGCGGATTGGGTGAAGTCGGTTTTGAGCTCGACCGTGGCCACGGGCAGCCCGTTGATGAAGAGGCCCAGATCGATCGCCAACTCTCGGCCGGGATGGTACTTGAGCTGGGGCACCACGCGCAGCCGGTTGGCGGCGTAGCGCGCGATGATCGTCTCGTTGCGCTGATCTTCGGGCGCGGCCTCGGACATATCGATCTGTCCGCAGCCCGCGATGGAAAAGCCACGGCGCAGAACCTGGATGGTGCCCTGTTTCGCTAAGGCGGCGCCGAGGCGGGAGAGCAGCGTTTCGCGGGCGCGCTCTCCGTTCAGGGCGACGAGCTTGTCCCACTTCGGCCTTTGGGTCTCTTGGATCCAGGCTTCCAGATCCTCGGTGTAGACGGCGGTGTCCTGATCAAAGCCTTTGGTGTCGCCAAGCAGCCAGCCCTGGTCCGTCAGTTTCTTGACGATATAGGCCTCAAGGTGTTTTTCGTGGTGTAAATCGCTCATGCTGCAGC
Organism: Roseovarius sp. S88; assembly: GCF_037023735.1. Classification (GTDB taxonomy): domain Bacteria; phylum Pseudomonadota; class Alphaproteobacteria; order Rhodobacterales; family Rhodobacteraceae; genus Roseovarius; species Roseovarius phycicola. Next base: position 62,542 of record NZ_CP146070.1, read on the forward strand.
CCTCACATCAATCTTACCGGTCACCGCCGCCGTAATGAGCGCCGCGCGTTTTTCTTTCAAAAGCGCGATGGAGCGCTCTGTTTTTTCCAACAGGCCATCAATGCGAGTTGTCTCGCGCTCAATGTGGTCTGCAATTTTTGTCTGCTCTGCTATCGGGATTCGAGGCAGGCGGACTTTTCTAAAATGGCTGAAATTCATGTCTTGTCCGTCACGAATAAAACTGGTCGTCAGGCGCAAAGCCTGAATGTAGAGGCTTGATTTCAATAGGTATCCGAAAAAACGACCTTCGACTTCTGGGCCGCATTTCAGCACAGAATAAGATGAGCGAACACTCCCGACGGCGCGGGCGCGTTCAAGGCCGCCATCCATGCTGCGCATACTGATGACGAAATCGCCGACTTCGACGTGCTTTCGCTTGTCGAGGTTTGCGACGGCCATTGTAACCTGTCGCTGTTCCAGCGCTTCGAATTCGGCCAGAGGGATCACGCCGTATTTCTGGGTGGCTGACATCAGTTGATCGCCCTCATGGGCGCGTTCTTTGCTTTCCTTGAATAGAACCGTTGGCGGAACGGTTTCCCAGTGGGCGGGGATGTCGCCAAGCCAGTCGAGACCTGAGGGCTTCATTTCGACGTTCCGGTCGATGCCCTTGGTGACGGCGTGGTCGATGACGGCCGCGCGCTTTTCCTTGAGCAGCGCGATGAAGCGCGTCTTGTCTTCGATCAGGCGATCAATGCGTCCGGTCTCATCGTCGAGGAAGTCAGCGATACGGGTCTGAAGCTGTTTTTCTGGCAACGTCAGTCGAATTCTACCAAGCGCGCTTCGGCTGATACGCCGCATCGTTGTGCCTCGAGCCAACATACTCGCGTGCTCCAGATAAGGCTTGGAAGACAGCAAATAGACTACGAAGCGTCGGTCGTATTTATCGGACGGCCGCGCGATGACATTGTCGACGGAAGTTACAATTCTGTAGCCGAGGTCCGGTACAATACATGCTCGACCGGCAGGCAGGTTCAGGCGAGAGATGAGTATATCGCCGGGGAAAACCTCCGTGCACTGCAACTTCTGAAATGTTTCCTCCGAGACGAAGCCGGTTCCTCGTTCTTTGTACACGCCCACATCGACGGCACCTGTTGTGATGTAGCGAATTCCATCATCAGACAGATCTTTGCTTTCGATCCAATCACCATCCAAAAAGAAACCACCGTCATTTTTGGCAATTGCAATCAGTGGCTTTGTGTCCCAGTCGCTGCTCATTCTGTCACCTCAGCCAAAACTTCAGCGATGGAGGCCTCGATGGCCTTCAGCTCTGCATCGATCTCGTCCAGATCGCGTGGCGGCACGTATTCATAGAAATAGCGATTGAAGTTAATCTCATAGCCAACGATCCCGATGTCACCATCCGTCTCGTCCACATAGGTCTCGTCGATATAGGCGTCATGGGCATGGGGCGTGACCTCAGTCGCAAGGTAGTCATCGATATCGGTGCCCATGGGCACGTTCTCGTAGTCGGTCAGATCATCGTCCGGGATCAGGTTGCCCTTTTTGTCCTTGACCGGGTCCAGATCTTCATCCCGCACACCAAAGGCCTTTTGAAACGCCTTGATCAGCGCCGCGTCGGCTTTGCCGAGACTGGCGTCTTTCTTCGCGGCCACCTTAGCAAAGCTGTCGATCCAGTGCCAGTCATGGTCGGTGCCTGCATGCTCTGCCAACACCTCGCGCCAGCCCTGCCGCTGATTGTCGGTGCGCTTTTCCCAGGCCTTGTGTTCGGCCAGCGCTTCAAACCCCGCGTCTGACACAACGATCTTGTGGCGCAGCGGGCGAAGCACCTTGATGCGGCGATAGCCAAAGTCCTGTGCGTCAAGGATGAGGCTTTTCGCGGTCGGCTCGAAATCGGCATAGAGCTGCACGATATCGCGGATTTGGTCCTCGCCAATCTTGCGGCGCTTGTTGCCCTCGCTCTTGCGGAGCGGTTCAAACATCTCGGTCGCGTCGATCAGTTGAACCTTGCCGCGCCGGTCAGCGGGCTTGCGGTTGGACAGAACCCAGATGTAGGTGCCGATGCCGGTGCGGAAGAAGATCTCGGTCGGCAAGGCGATGATGGCCTCGACCACGTCTTGCTCAAGCAGGTGGCGGCGGATTTCGGATTCACCCTGACCGGCGTTGCCGTTGAAGAGGGGAGAGCCCGACAGCACGATCGCCGCGCGCCCGCCGCCCTTTGCTGGGTCTTCAAGCTTGCTGAGCAGGTGCAACAGGAACAGCATCGAGCCATCGCTGACACGGGGCAGCTTGGGGCCAAAGCGCCCCTCGAATTTCTGGTCGCGGTGTTCGCGCACGACTTCGGCCTGGTCCAACTCCCACTTCTTGCCGAACGGTGGGTTGGAGACGCAGTAGTGGAATTTCTCGTGCCGGAATTTGTCGGCAGACAGGGTGCTGCCGAGCTTGATGTTCTGCGACAGATCGCGGCCCGGGTCAGATTTGAGCGTCTTCAGAAGCATGCTCGCCAGACAGACTGCGTGGGTTTCAGATTCCAGCTCCTGGCCGTAGGGAACAAGCGTGGGGGCCGTGCCATAGCGATCCTGCAACGACTGAACGTGCTCCATCCCGTCCGAGACAAAGCCGCCTGTGCCGATTGTAGGGTCGTAGAGCGTGCGAATGATGCCGGGGTTGTCGATGAACATCTGGTCATCCGGTTCGAGCAAGAGCTCTATGCCCAGATGGACCACGTCGCGCGGCGTCATGAAGTCCTCAGCCGCTTCGTTTACCTCGGCACCGAACCGACGGATCAGGTGTTCATAGACGTTGGACATTGTCCGCTCGGGAACCGCATCAGGATGCAGGTCGATGGCGGCGAAGTTTTGGCAGATCTTGTAGAGAACGCCCTTCTTGTCCATCTGGCTGATCGTGTTGATGAAATCGAACTGCTCGAAGATCACGCGGGCATTTGCGGAGAACTTCGCGATGTAGTCTTCAAGGTTCTGGCGGGTGCGGCCGGATCCCAGCGTTTCGAGGCTGTAGTTTGAGGTGTTGTAGAAGGGATAGCCGGTTGCCTGGCGAAGGATGACATCGACATCGAGCCCATTTTCAACGGCCATCTTGTGCATTTTGGCGGCTTCTTCCCGAGTGGGCTCGAGGACGCATTCCAAACGGCGGAGAAGCGTGAACGGCAGGATGATCTTGCCGAAATCGACGTGTTTGAAGTTGCCCCAGAGGTCGTCCGCGTTTTTCCAAATGAAGTCCGCGAGCGACGTGTGGGTGTTGTTGGCTTTTGCTGTGGTTGATGTCTGTGTGTTCAAGGTTCAGGTCTCGTTCTGATTGGGTGCTGCACGCTTGGCGCGAAAATGAATTGAATTGGTCAGGGTTGAAAGCGGGAGGTCAGGGCATGTCTCGGTTCAACTCTCTGCTCGGCCAGGAGCTTGTTCGCTCGGCTTCAATCTCGGCCAAGATTGCCTCGATCTGAGCATGCCGCTCTTGCCTCTGCTTGAATGTGAGTTCTGCGCGTTCGGCTTCTTCTTCGGAGGGGATTGGAACTCGGAAGGCCTTCAGGTCTTTGATAGCGATGGATTGTATCGCTGAGCCGCCAGCAAGTGTGCGCAGCGCCTCAACAACCGTTGGATTTGCCAGGTATTCATAGAGAACCACACCGGAAACTCCCCCGCGTTTCGGGCGCAGGATCATGAAGGATTGACCTGCCGTCCAAAACCCATCTTCGTCACTTGTCGGCGCATCGGCGGGGACGAGGCTTGCCGTGCCGATCGTACCTTTCACGGACAAGATGACATCGCCAGGAAGCAACCGTTGGTTTCGAGCCTTGCGCATTTGTGCACGTTCTAGCGTTGATATTTTGTGCGGTTGTGTCAGGAGGCCATGCTGGCTCACATCAGCGGGCGATGCCTCGAAGATAGTGAATTCTCCATCTTCTGCTTTGCCCAAACTTAGAGGGCGGATCAGTTCGACCGCATCTTGCAACTCAATCGTGCGCGAGCGCTCTAGGAAGCCTTCAAGTGCGACTGCCGCTGGCGGGAGCAGATACCGGTTGATGCTCAGGATGAAGTCTTTCTCTTTGATCTCCTCGAGTGAGACGTCCTTGGCGAAGGTTTCATCGGTTGCGGTGCTTTCCTCCAAGTAGCGGGCCCAGTTCGTACCGGGCAGTATTTCAGGGCGACCCCTAACTGTCCTTCCAGAGAAGATTGGATGAGAAAGATCGAGCATTCTGACCTTGGAACCATCCATGTTGGAAGAGGTGAGAACCAAAACATCGGTGTCCATCATTGTGTTTGGGAAAATCATGCCGCCAGGAACCGCGAGGACGCCTTTCAAGCGACCGGATGCAACGAGTGCTTCGCGCACTAGGGGCTCAACGCCAACGCCTCGATACATTAGCCCATCTGGCACACAAAGGATGGTTTGGCCGGTCGACTGTGCTAGCGCATCGGCTAAAGCGAGCACATCTTCGGTTAGGCGCTTTTTTCCCTCTTCCGCGTCCAATATCGCAAGTGTGCTTCGCGGAATCTGGTTGGTATTCATGGGCTTGGATCCGAAAGGGGAAAGCCCACTTCTGCCTCAAAAATGGTGGTATCTGTACGTGCGAGTGGATCGGCGAGTTGAACTTGCAATTTGCACTCCAAGAGAACGGCAAGGCTTTGTGCAAAGTCACAAATGTCCTTATTTTGCGATACGAAGAGCACTTCCTTGCCGCGCATTGCCAGTAATAGTGCTGTGTGGAGGGAGGCCTCGAACGAGCAGCGTACGGAACTGGCGCTATCGACAAATTCTGCAAAGCGCTTTGCTGGGGTTTTGGGCAGCCATGGCTCGTAGCGCCCATGCTTAGATGCCATTAATTCGTCAATCGCGGTCAGACGTTCCGTCGGCGAAAGGGCAAGAAGTGCCTTGGTGGCTTCATCAAGAACTCTCCCGCCTGCATGCTCACTCGCGGCGCCCAAATCATTTGGGGAGGTCATCGATTTGTTAGGATCCAAACGAGATGCGCCGTAGAAGGCCAAAATACGGGCTGCATGCTGAATGCCAGGAATCTGGCGCACAGCTGTAAGGGCTTGTCTTTGATTGGGTTTGGTCACTTTCAGCCCCTTATTTTTTTGACGCCGGACGTGCGAAACTGCCCGTGTTGTATGTCGTGATCTGCCAGTCGCCGGCAACGACGACTGTGATCCCGCCTTTGCACTTGGCGCGCTCAAGGAGCTTCAGCGTTTGGCGAAGCTCGGCCGCGACTTCGTCGCAGTCCTTGCGGCGCAACACGATTTTGTCCCCTTCAAAAACGCCATGCTCCAACGCAAGGTCTACCATCTGCTTGTTGATGCCGCGCTGGTTCATTCTGCAATCCATGTGGTTTGTGACTTGCATCGACTTGCTCCTCTTGATGATCAAGAGATACGAGCGCCTGATTTGAAAATCAACCCCTTATTTTATATTTTTGTCACGAGGCCCTTTCAGGTCGAGGCGCTAGCTTCAGCTTGTTGCCAGTCATGGTAGGTCTGCTTCGATCCTTTGACCTTCCACTCTAGGCGTCCGTTGCTGTTGCGATCCAAGACGACAGCAGCAGCGGCTGATGGACTATTGAACGACCAAGGTTTCGTGAATCTGAGTTTTTTTGGTTGCCATCCGCGACTAGAATCCCGTCTGAGATGAGCTTTTCCTTCAAGCTGCCATAGCTTTGTTGGACATAGCCGGTCTCGGTGAGCGCCTCGGACCCTTCCAGTACAACAAATTCACCATCTTCTTCGACAGCGGTCGCTTTGACACCACTCTTGTGGCGGATCTCAAACTGCACTTCACCTGCGGTTCGTTCATCGACTGGCTTCGCTGTCTGTGTCACAGCGCGCGGTTGTGGTTTGAGCATATCCAGACCGATCACGGGCAAGATGATGCGGAGGTTTGATAAGAACTGCTCCATGTTGGCAACGTCAGCCTCGGGCAATCGTCGCCTGCTGGTGTCCGGCTGCGTGCCGTTATCCAACGTGACGCGGCCTGCTTGGGCGGCTTGTTCTATGAGCCGCGCCTCCAGGTATTCCGCGTGCCCTTTGGAAAGGTCATCGTCACTAGTCGTGATGGTGATGGCAGTTTCCCAGAAATCTCTCTTAATCGCGCTTTGCTTGATCCGCTCTGCTACGGAGTTTCCAGAACCAATGTACGTGCGGGTTGCACTGGCTTTTTCGGGATCAGGACCTGAAAGAATGTAGATCCCGGTCCTATCGACCTCTTCACGAGCGGTAAGGTCGCCAAAAGCCGAAGCCCCGCTCACAAAAAGCAAACCTGTCCAACCGTGGATCGTCGCTTTCCGCAGCCCGGTTGGTTTCCCGTCTACAAGGAAAAGTTGAATAGTTCGACCAAAGTAACTCTCGGGCTGCAAAAGTCGCTTCCTCCACAGAGCTGCAATACGTTTTTGCAACCCTCGCATATCGCAATTCATTCAAAATCTGTAGTCACTTACTATCTATATCGAATGAGGAACAGTCGCTTGGGAGGTCGGGGTTCAGGTTCGCGCCCGCGAAGCCTCGATGCCAGTGGTCAACATCCGCCTAGGGAACGAAAGAACTAGGTCTTTAAGTCTGTTTGGTGCTAAAATCAAAGGCTCAACAAACTGAACCGTTTGCCAACAATCAGATATCTCGCCCTGCGTTCTGACTTGAGCGGCACAATAAGATGTCTGTGCTCGGCAAGACCGGTTTGATCTAGGCTTCAAGCTGAATGAGGATGGTTTTCTATCAGCAGGTTGCTAAGAGAAATAGTCAATGAACGATTCAGGAGTTGAACAAATAAACTTTCCCCAGTGGACCGAGTATCAGAACAAGAACGGGCTCGATCCGCTTGGCATGCAAAATAGCAGCGTCAATCTTTATCAGACATTCCTGCCAGGCATCAGCAACGTGACGCTGCGCATGCGCTATTACGGACTGTATGCTTGGCTCAACAGGGCCTACGGGAAGAAAATCGGCGACACGAACCCTGAGGCCTGGAAACGCTATATCCGCCGGACCGAGGCGCTCTACGCCTTGATCTCTTGTCGGCATGGCGGCGAAACCGGTGTCGCCGGAATCGACTGGGCCACGAAGAAACTGAACCACACCACCAGCTATACGATCGAATTCGCGCAGGACGCTGAACCCGGCAGCGAGACGCATTATCTCCAGCAAGCTTGGGGTGCATATGGCGCGGCCTATGGAAGTCAGGTTTCCGAGATCGGCATCCTCACGACCGTAGGACATCCCATTCCGGTGTTGACTGAAGAGATCGGCGAGCCACTTGCGGCTGTATTCGATGAAGCAATGGGACCGCTTGCTAGCCACTTTTTCGAAGTCATCAAGCGCGGCTCTGTAAGCCTGTCCGAACTCGATGAATTTGCCGCGCTCGCACCCTCCGAGATCGATCCGGCAAGCGAGGAACGCGCACGCTATCAGGACATTCTACTCAAAGAGCCCGACAAGGAGGATACGTCAGCGCTATCGAGACGGCTAAGCGTATTGCTGATCCTAAAGGCCGCCGGACTTTTGGCCCGCGAACCCAAGCCCGATGAAATCCGCTGGATTCTGTATTCGGGATACGACAGCGAAGGCCGTACTCTCGATCTGGTATCGCCTGCACTGGAAGCGCAGCGCCAGCGCTGGTGGGTCTATCATGCCAACGATCTTAGCCACATCGCGATGGAGACCCTGCTCAAATTCGCGCTCGATCAGCTGGGTAATTTTCCGGCCGGCATCACCTTGGAGCGCCTTATTGGCCTGTGCGTCGATGAAATCCGTGATGTTGCCGACGCTTGGCCAGAAGACTGGGAAAGCTTCCTCGACGAATTGACCCCCGCCGCCAACGCTTATGCTGCAGACGATCCCGAAGCCGAATGGTCGCTCTCACGCGACATCGTGCGCGGTGCCGGACGTAAAGAAAAATTCTGTCCGCCCGAGCTTGCCTGGAAGGCCGTCAAACTGCTGGCGATCATCCACAAGCGCAGTCAGGAAGGGGACCGCGATATCGCAGCCGAACTCGGGCGTTTCAACCCCGATGCGTTCCGCTCGTTATTGAGCGAGACGCGCTTCCTCAACCGCAACCTGAAGGCACCGTTTGCCGATATCATCGCGAAAATCATTGAGGAACGGGTCATACGCCGCCACATGTGGGTGGCGCTGCGCAAGTTCCGCTATCAGCGGGACTATACCTTCCTAATCGAGATGGATGAGGGACGCATCAGACTGCGCGAAAAGGACGGGCCGGTCTTCACGAACCCGCGCCTTGGTCCCGCGATTACCTTCCTGAAAGACATCCATCTGGTCGGCGGTCAGGGTCTGACAGACCTTGGTGCAGAAGCGGCAGGTGCCGCATGAAGCTTTACGAGCGCTTTGCCGATAAGGGCTATCACACGAGCATCCTGACGACCTTCGGGATCGATTTCGACGCTTACGAAAACATTGTTCTGCCGCGCCTTCGCGGTGCGGGTTGCCGGAACAACATCGTCGTTCCTGACGCGCGGATGCTGACCCACGCCCTCACCGGCGCTTCGACACTGCCGGACCATGCGGGCAAGCTCTACACAGTCACGGGTGCGACCGCCCGTCAGGTGTTCCACCCGAAGCTGTTCCTGCAAATCGGACGCAAGGGCGGTCGCATCATTGTGGGCTCTGCGAACATCACTTCGTCAGGCCTTGCTGGTAATCTCGAACTGGTTGGCACGATCAGCTGCGGTGAAGAGGATTCCGCTGAACAGCGAATGGTCGCAGCGGCATGGCAGTATCTGACACGCTTTGTCGGTCTTGATCAGGAAGCGTTGCGCGGCCAGCAAGACTGGATGCTGGCAAGAGCGCCGTGGCTTCGGCTGGCGGTCGCCTCGACCGAGAAGATGGGCCTCGCCGACCAGACCGAAGCCGCATTTCTGACAACCGGAACCGAGACCGGCATCGGCCAGCGCTTCGCCGATATGATTGACGAACCGGTCATACGGCTGATCGTGGTGAGCCCGTATTGGGACATGGGCCTTGCGGCACTGTCCTATCTGAACGAACGGCTGTCCCCTGAAGAAGTGTCTGTGGTCATCGACCCTGCGGTCGTCCAGTTCCCGAAGGACGCTGCGAGCGCACTACCCAACCTAAAACTCTACCGTCGCAACGGGTTTCAAGAAGGACGCTTCATCCATGCAAAAACCATCATCGCGCAAACACAGAGCGCCGACCACGTTCTGCTCGGCAGCGCCAACTGCACGCTCGCGGCACTTGGTCGCGAGGATTATGTCGGTGAGAACGAAGAGGTCTGTCTCTATCGAAGACTGCCGCCGGATACCATCATCCACGCGCTCGACCTCGCCGGTGTCCTCGATGAGGAACACACGATCGAGCCCGCAGAAATCGACGAACCCGAATTTGATGACGATCTGCCGCTGGAAGAATTGGCAGAACAAGCCCCCGGCGAATTCGAAGTCAGGGTTGATGTGTTGGTCTGGCGACCTGCATCTTCAATCGATCCCGCCGGTTGCACCATCGAGCTGCTCGATCAGAACGGATCGGTGATCCCCTGCACCTTGTCGCCGCTGCACAGTGAGCGCAGCCCGCGATTCCAGATTTCTGAGACAGATGTCCGTCCGTCATTCGCCCGTCTTGTCTTCTCAGACGGCCGCCACTCGGTGCCCGCCATCGTCACGCTCATCGACCGTCTAAGCTCTGCCATTAGGGAAACGCGCTCGCGCAAGACAGAGAATGTCCTTCGCGGTCTCGATGAAGAAACCGAAGCCGGTCTGATGCTGATGGAAGTCCTCGATGTCCTCGAACGGCTCGATCTGGATGCAGACAAGGACCAAGCGCCGATCTCGATTCCGAAGGCAGGTCACGGCAAAGATGACGAGCCAGCGGCACACTATGAAGTGCTCAGCTATGAACAATTTATCGCCGGACGACGTCCGCGCACTGCCGAGGCGAGCCTGACACATAACAGCCTCGCGGGAAGTGAAGCAACGCTGGTGCGGGGGTTCCTGAACCGCATACTCGGCATGGACGGACAGCGCGACGAGATTGACGACGCCGATGATGATGACCTGATGCGCGACGCGTTCAATCTCGGCGATGAAACCGATAACGCGGAAGCCGCGATCGCCGCTGGCGCGGACTTCGGGAAAGAAGAAAAGACGCCGGAAGAGGAAAAGCGTGATGAGGCTGTGCGCAAACGAAAAGCGGCACAGCGCAAAGCAACCAAAGACCAACTCGTCAGCGCGGCACTCAAATTCGGACAGCGTATCAAGGACCGACAGGAATCTGGACAGCTGGACAATCACGACATCCTGCGCTTGCGCGCATTGCTGATGATAATCGCGGCTGCATCGGGGAAGGGGTCGGAAGCCAAAAAGGGCAAACAACCACCGCGATCCTCGTTCCAGGTCCTATCTGCCGAAGGCGACAAGAACAGCTGGCCCTTTGTCATGGGAAGGCTCCTATTCACCGTGTTCGGTGGAAACGATCCAGCCATCCGTCAGCTTTACCTAAGCAACGAGCACGATCAGATACCCGACGATCTCGTCGAGTGCTGGGCGACCTGCTATTGGTGCTTCCAGGTCTGCATGCAGGCCTCGATCTCTGAAATCGAGAAGACACGGATCACCAAGTATCTCGGCCCGATCGCTTCTTATGCCTACACCATGACACTCCCGACAAAAGCCGAACTCCTCGGCGATGATATCATGACCATCATCGGCGGCATGAACTCACGCTATGCCGATAAGCTCGGTATTGAGCCGGCAGCCATCGGGAATGGGCACCGATCGTTTGTCGAAAACCTGTTCACGCTCAATAAAGCGGGGAGCCCGTCAAAATCCTGCATTTGATTCAGATGCTTGGCAGCATGTAGAGCACTTCATCTGACTGGCGAACATACCGCGATTAAACAAATGGCGAGACAGAGCCCAAAGTGCCCTCGCTGTACGGATCCACACCGCACGCGTATTCGTCCGCGTCGCAGCCCAAGCTCCGCCGCCTTGATGCGCGGTTCGCGGCTGATAGAAAATTGGCAAGGGGATTACCGAAATGCGCATTATTGATACACTTTACTGCAATTAGTGTTAGGGCTTTGGTGCTAAATTGACCGGATTTAATCATTACCCTTGGTGCACCTGCGGGTGGTGCGTTGGCGGGGGCAACCGAAAAGGTGGAGGCGCCTCTGCCTCGCCAGTAACAAAGCCGCTTCGGCCGGTCTATTCCGAGTATGAAAAGCACCAAGCGACACAGATGCTGAAAGGCTATGGCGCAACAAGCTACTCTCGCTGCTTCGTTAGTCCCAATGCTTCCTGCCCCGTCTGCGGTCAGCCCGTCTATTTTTATGCCAATGAGCACGGCAGCCGTGTATTCTTTGATGAACTCGGAAAACCTTGGGCGAAGCACCCTTGCACGGACAACGAGCGCCCTGCCTCTGGCTCTGTGCGTACTCGCCCCTCCAGTCGACCAGTTGCCGAGATCAAAGAAATTCTCGCTGCCGAACAAAAGATCGAACAGAGAATACTACCTGTAGGCCGGAAAGCGAGACGAGATGCCTGGAAGCTTGCGGTGGTGGTTGAAGTCCACTTTGCCGACTTCGGGATGGAAGTTCACGTTGAAGACCTTTCTAGCCAAAATCATCAGAAATATCGTTTTTTCATCTACTGTGACCAGCCGCTTTTGGTTGAAGGTGATCTCGTCAGTCGCCGTAGAGAGACGTTCTCATTTCTCCACCCGCAGTCACTTGAAGATACTACCGTTGTCAACGGGGACCGGCTGGTCGACTTCGAAGCGCTGGAAAAGGATATCGACCCTAGCATAATTCCCGGTGATGTTTCAGAGCTTTTGCCATCCGAGAGGAGGCACTTTGGGTCAGGAAGCGGCGGAACTGCCAAAATGTCAGGAACACTACGTTCTGTACTCGAAGATTTCGCCAAGAAGGGGATCGTGGGGTCCAAACTTGTTTCTCACTATTTGAATGAAACAGGCCGTGCGACTGCTGATGGTTCACCTTGGACTCCTCGCCTTGCATTTTTTCTGATTGTCCTGTCTGGCGTCTCCCAAGAAAAACCGGTTAGGCAAAAGAAACGAACCGCAGGTAGCAAACCTCAAAAGGCTCGAAAGCCAAACGCACGCGCCAAGAAGCGCCCACGTTCATCTGTAAACCTGTCTGGCAATTCGGTTTCGCAATCAGCCAAAAAAACCCACAAGCCACGTTCTGAACCCGCTGCTCGGCTCTCCTCCGATGTAGATGAGTGGGCACGTATGCTCTCAAGACTTGGACGGGTTTCCAGAACAGACGACGACAACTAGTGATTTCTCAGAACTACGATTGTCTGCTCAGTTCCAATTCGTCGAGCTCCCAATTTCGCGCCTGCAGCGAATGGTAGCAATGAGGGCTGCGGTCGCAGCATCGAGATGCGGTGGCCTACGGCAGCTAAGGGCCGTTTTAGCGATCATTGGCTTTCCACTAAGTCCGTGATCGACACCCCTAACCCTCCGGCATGCCGTCTGTATCTGGATGATTCGGCAACGGGGGAACCATACACCAATGACTAGGCTCGACCGGTTCGTGGATGAATTGGCCGGGAGCCGTTAGGCGCAGGGCATTGCTGAAGACTTCAATAGCCCAAGTCCCGCCATCATCATCCCAGGAAAGCTTCCCAAAGTGGTCTGCAATGATCTTTCCCGCGAGATCTCGAATTCGAAAGTACCCAACGACTCGGTCTGTGTGCAGTTCCGCTTTGGTTGGCGGACGATCTTCGAACTTGATCCACGACGCTGCAGGTTCTGCCATATTTACCTCCGCCCCAACCTTCCCAACCGGGCCAGCTGTGCCAACATTTGAGACCCGGCCCCCGGTGACCCTGTGCCGCTTGCCTGACCCGTCTGTCCTATCCCTTGCCGCACTGGCATCTGCTGCACACCAAAAAACTGCCGCGTCCTGAGGGCTGCGTATTCCGCGCCACTTGACCCGCCGATCAGATAGCGATTGTAGGCCTGCTGGCTGCCCATTGCGGCGCGGGCAAAGCTGTAGCCGCCGACGAGACCACCGGAGAGGGCGGGCATCATGATGTTGCCGGAGATCGCGCGAACGATGAACGGCGTGGCGATGATGAAGCCCTTGGCCATTAGAACCATCATGAAGAACGGAATGAGCGCGCCGATGTTGGAGGCCCCTTCCGGGTCACCGAGTTCACCAATGAGGGCGGATGATACACCTGTGATTGTTGCGAACACGCCTGCCACGACGATTGGGTAGAGTGCGAACGAAACCAGTGCCGACAGCCAGCGTGCGAAGTAATCTTTAGTCACCTCGAAGAGGGTGAGGAAGATCATCACCGGCGCGATCCCGATTAGAAGTGCGATCATCAGGCGGGATGCCACAAGGATGAAGGCGGCCAGCCCGCCGAGTATCGAGAGCAAGAGGACCCCGACAATGTCGAGCATGGCGCCAGCCATCCAGTTCAGCTCGGACCCGGCGGCGTTGAGATAGTCGCCCAGTTCCGCGATTAGCCGGTCGAATTCTTCGGCGAAAGTACCGGAGGGACCCGGGGTTCCACCACCGACCGAAGCCACGAGCGCACCCGCAATGCTGTCGATGCCCGCCAGGATAGCGGCGGAAAGCGCGTTGAACTGGACCCAGTTGGTAGCGAATATCCCGATGAGCCCGATCTTGACCGCGAGCCAGAAGGCTGTCCGGCCGTCCATCGCCTTGTATTGGTAGATCATGTTCAGGAAGACGAGGATCACCACGAGCGTTGTTCCCAAAACCATAAGCGTGCCGACTGTCGCCGCTACCGATCCGAACTGGGTTTCTGCGGCGGTGTCGAGATAGCCCTGGGAGGTTTCAACGAAGTAGGTGACGACGCTCATAACAGGGCTGCCCTACCAATTACCCGCAGCTTCGCAGATGGCTTTGGCTTTGAAGCGGACGTCGTTGGCGCGCCGATTGTAGGCGTCGGAAGCTTCCAGCATTTCCCAGCGTTCGTCACTGGCGTGGCGCTCACGAAACGCCCCGTCGGCCTCGTCCCAGGACGGGAACTGGATCTCGCAAGCGCAGCTGCCAGTCTCTACGATGCGTTCAAGATTTTGGGCTCGGTAGATGTCCTGGACCAGCAAGCGCTGATAGGCTTGGCGCAGGGGGATCTCCTGCATCCACACGGGTTCAGCGGGCCGGTCTGGACAGACGTCGAAACTGCGCTCGAGGGTCGGCACCAGATTGCGCTCAGCGAAGGCGGGTGCCGACGTTAGGCCCAGGACCAGCACAGTCAGTACGAGGGTACAGCCCGCCTGCCTCATGCCGCGGCTCCGGCGGGTGTGGTTTCCCGCTTCAGGAAGACAGTGTGTCCCACGTTGGCGAATTCCGAGGAGCTGATCGACACTACCTCCCAGCCTTCTGCACCTTTGGCATTCAGGCTGGCCTGCATGTCAGCGAGGCTAGTCTTACGGGTCATGGGGAAACTGAGGATTTCATATTCAAAGGTCTTCATAGGGAAGCTCCGATTTCGGGTGCGCCGGGGAGGTAGAATTCGGTGATGCCACGTTTGCCGTCGTGGCGACCGGCCTGGATGATCACGTCGATGGAGTTCTCGATGTATTGAATCATGTCGGCATAGGTCATCGGGATCTCGGTCTTGAGCGCCGCGATCGCGAGCCGCTGCACGGCCAGTTGCGGGGTTTCGGCATGTAGGGTGGTCATGGACCCGCCATGGCCCGTGTTGATTGCTTCAAGGAAGGTCATGGCCTCCTTGCCGCGCACCTCGCCCAGGATGATCCGGTCGGGGCGCATGCGCAGGGTTGCTGTGAGCAGGACATCGGCTGTCTGGAATTCGGCGTCGCGATTGGCGATGAGGGTGACAGCATTCGGTTGGGTCGGCAGAAGCTCGGCGGCTTCCTCGATGGTGACGATGCGTTCCTCGGATGGCACGTGCGAGAGGATCTTGCGCGCAGCCACGGTCTTGCCAGTGGAGGTGCCACCCGAAACGATCATGTTGAGCTTGTTCTCGACGCAGAAGGCGAGGGCATTGTCGATCACACCAGCGGCCACGACCTCGCGCAGTTCGCGGGTTTTCTCGAGGCGCAGTTCTTCGAGCTTGCGCTCCTTACCATAGAGGAAATCGAGCACGATCCCATCGAGTGGCAGGCTCGAGAAGAACCGCAAGCTTATCGACATGGCAGAGAGCACGGCGGGCGGGGTAATCACCTGAGCTCGGATCGGGCGGCCCTTGTAGGTGATCGAGACCGAGACGATAGGGCGGTCCTTGCTCATCGTGGTATTGGCGGAGGATGCAATCTGGTTGCCGAGGTCGTTCACCTCTGTGGCGGTCAGCTTCTGATCCAGCTTTCTCATGAAGTGATCGCCTTGGAATTCTCCCCAGCAGCTGCCATCGGGGTTGATGCAGATCTCGATGACATCGTCGCGGGCGGCGGCGTCGATCCGATCAAGCGAGGTCTGGAGATAGCTCAGCGACATGGGCTCAGAATATTTCCAGATCGCGGTCGACCATGACGGTGACATGCGCGCCCTGGTCGACATAGATGACGGGGCCGATCGAGAGGTAGTCGCCTATGACGCTGTCCGTGGCATCGGCAAGATCATCGCCCACGTCTTCGAGCACGTCCGCGGAGGTCTCGTCCTGTAGGTTTGCCGCGGCGGCGCTTGGCGCGGCAGAAATCAGCGAAATCAACGCTGCCGAGCCAAAGCGCTCGTCAAAGCGCGTGTCGACAAAACCCGTCACACCGGAACGGCCAAGTTCATCGCCCCCGAATGAACTGATCTGGACGGTCTGATTGTCAGGCAGGATGATCCGGTCCCAGGCGATGGTGACGCGGCGCTGCGCGATATCGACGCCGGAGCGATAG
Organism: Roseovarius sp. S88; assembly: GCF_037023735.1. Taxonomy (GTDB): domain Bacteria; phylum Pseudomonadota; class Alphaproteobacteria; order Rhodobacterales; family Rhodobacteraceae; genus Roseovarius; species Roseovarius phycicola. The sequence goes on from NZ_CP146070.1 coordinate 78,363, forward strand.
CGTCCGATAAGGCGAGAGCCACGGGGGATCAAAAGGCGCGCGCCATCGACGCTGTAGACATCTTCGGAGACAACGGCACGGGTCTGGCCGGGCAGGGAGCTGTCGAGGGCGGTTTCCATGACGGCCTGGATCATGGTGCCCTGGATGATGGTGTTAGAGGGATTGGCGATCACCTCGGCCTGCGTCACGGACGTCGGCAGCGCGCCGTTCAGCACAAAATCCGTCACTTCCCCAAAGGTCCGCTCGGTCAGCGCGGTTTCATTTGCGCCTGAGGTGCCGCCAAAGGCGATGGTGGGCGAGGTGATGCGGCGTTCCTGAAACGCACGTTCTTCGGCCGCGCGGCGCTCAAGTTCCGCCAATCGCCTTGCTTCTTCCTCGCGGCGCAGTCGCTCTTCTTCTCGCGCGCGCAACTCGTCCTCACTGGGGCCTAAGGGCGCGGGGGCAGGGCGATTGGCTTCGAGTTGGGCAAGTTCGAGGTCCATGCGGAGTTGTTCCAATTCCCGGTCCCGCTCTGTGAGCTCGTCTCGGAACTGCTGCTGCGCGGCTTCCGACGCGGACTGCAGCGCCGCGATCTGCGCTGTCAGCGCATCGATGGCTTCGGCGGCAGCCGAGTCTTCTTCGACCACCGGTTCCGGCGCATTGCGCAATTCCTCGATCTGGGCCTGAAGGGCTGCGAGCTGCGCCAGAAGTTCTGCGTTCGGTTCCACCGGTTCCGGCGCGACCAAAACGACTTCGGGCTCCGGTGGCGGAAGGGTTTCGATGGCGCCGAACCCATCGCCTTCGCTTTGGAACACGTCGGGCGTGGCCGTGGGCAGGGCCTCTTCTTCCTCGGGTTGGGATAGGAGATAGAGCAATGCTCCGCCCGCGCCGATCACGAGGACGACGACCAGTGCGAGCAGCGGCGAGCGCCGTGGGGCCGGGGGTGAGCTCGTGCCTTTGCCCTGCTCGAGGGCGGCGAGGCGTTTTTCGAGGTCTGCGTTTCCGGTATCGCTCATGATCCTATCCCCGCAGGCGGTGTGGCCTCGATGCAGACCACCTCCTCCCCGATCCGCAGCACCCATTGTCGGTTCACCCCGGAGACCCGGATCACGCCGTCCTCGGTCGCTTGACTGTTGACCGTCCGTTCTCGGCCATTCGCGTAGCGGAAGATCGCCGGCACCGGCGCGTTCCGCGGGAAATCGAAATACGTGAAGGTTCCGTCATCCCAGACGCGGGTCGGGGTGAACTCGGTGCGCGCGCTGGCACCGTAATTGTAGTTCGGCGCTTGGGCGGCGATGGCACGCGTCGGACGTGTATTGTCCTCGGGGTAGCGGAACTGGACCACGTAAAAGGTCGGGCTGCGGATCTCCTGGACGTTGAAGTAGTAGCTGCGGCGGTTGGTATAGACGGTCACGTTGGTATGGACACCGCGCGCGACGGGCTTGATCGCGAAGGCCTGCCCGCCCGGGACGCCATCAATCTCGAAGCCCTCCGTGTCGCCGGCGATGATCGAGCGGATGCTTTCTCCCTCGCCGAACTCGACAGTGGTGACATGGGTCAGCGAGACATTAAGACGATAGACCTGGCCCTCCTGGTAGGTGGCCAAGCGCACCCGATTGTCGTTGGGACCGCCGCGCGGGGTGGCTTCGGCGAAGGCGAGGCCGGGCAATAGGGCAATCAGCAATAAGAAAAGTCGAACTGGGAACAAATTCAATTCTCCAATCTGTCGGAGCGGATGGAATATTCGAGGACGGTGAAGCCGAACGGATTGGTCCAGACCTCATCGATGGAGCGGCGGGTCTCGGGACGGAACTCGAAGAGAAGCGTGGCGGTGAAGAGGCCTGTCTGAACGCCATTGATAGACGTCAGGCGCTTGCGCAGACGGACCGTGGCGCGGTTCGTGCCGATGCGGTTGATGCTGAGGATTTCCACGTCGAGCCGAGCATTGGGGCCATAAACTGTCGGCGGGTAGTTCTCATTGGCGCTGTTCCAGATTTGGCGCAACCCGCTCTCCGCAGCACCATCCGAGCGTCGCAAAACGCTACGGATGCGCAGATCGTTGTCGAGCTGGTTGTAGACCTCTCGGTCGGTCACATAGCGGAAGACCTCCGCCTCGATGACAGCCTGGTTGGCTGTGACCGACGTCGCGCCCACTGAGGCCTCGGGCAGGGCAAAACCCGTCTCTGGATCATAGGGCACGACCACAGGCGGCGGATCGACATCGAGGATCGCGACAGCCGCCGCGCTCAGGCATCCGAGAATGCCGAAGATGAGGCCGATGAGCCCAAGACGTTGCCAGAGCCGTTCACGGCGCAGCGCCCCATAGACCAACTCTTCTTCGATGATTTCCTGTTCACTCGCCACGCGTCACACCTCGGATCAATCTGCGCGCAGGTCGGGCAGCGTGAACTCCATGAAGCGCTGTTCCTCGGCGATGGTGGCGGCATCGATCACACCGCCGGTGCCGTCACCCACGGTTTGCACCGCTTCGAGCTGCCACATGGCCACGAGCGCGATCGCCAGTTCCGCCGTGACGCGCGTGTTGAGATCGATGCTTTCCTTGAGTTCATCCATGTCATCGATGAGCCCGACGAGCCGGTCGACGCGTTCCAGCGATTGCCCTGCATCCTCATAGCTGTTCTGGGCCGCCGCCGAGACGAGCGCGCCGGTCGTGGCTTGCGTGGCAACACGGTTGGCCCCAGGATTGCCGCTGGTGGCCATCTCGGAGAGCGTGTCATCGTCAAACCCGAGATCGGCCAGGACCCGGTCCATCTGGGTTTCGATTTCGCCCGCGCCGGAGCCAGAGAGGCCAGAGAAATCGCCCGTCTTGATGGCTTCAATGGTGGCGAGGATGTCGCCGAACTCCTGGTCGAGCAGGCCATTCAACTCGTCCTCCATCTCGGTGCGGATGATTTCCGGAAGCTCGGCGAGGCGGGTGAGGGCTTCATATGTCCGTTGCAGCTCCGCGAGTTGGTCCGTGAGTGTGGCAAGCTGTTCGCGGAGCTGCGTCAGCTGCTCGTTTTGCAGGATCTCGTCTTCGATCATCTGCCGGAGCTGCTGGATATTTTGCGCTATGTTCTGGGTATCGACGACGGGCACACCTTGCGCCAGAGCGGGGGACGGCGTGCCGAAATGCAGGCCGATCCCAAGCGTCGTGGCCAAAGCCGTCTTTGTGAGTAAATGTCCCATCAGTCAATCTCCCTAATCGTGAATTCCATGAACGCGCCTTCGGCCATGCGGGCGCTGGCCTGCGCCAATTCTTCTGCGCTCAGGACACGGGTCCGCGCCGCCTGAAGCCGGATGCGGGCGGCGACCAACCGCACGAGTTCGGCGCGGGCATAGGTGTTGAGTGCGATGCTTTCTTGCACGTCTTCAGTTTCGGAAATCCGTTCGACGATATCCGCAATACGCAGGGCGGCTTGTCGGATCGCGGCGGGCGAGTTGTTGCCATAGAAGGCCGCGCCGTGCCCGGTGATTGAGAGGTTGGCATTGGCCAGAAGTGCGGGGTCGATCGTGCCAAGCGCTTCTATCCCGCCGATACGGGTCAAATAGAGGTTATAGCGTTCGGGGATCACCTGGACGTAGTGCTGGGTCTCGCGGAAGGGTGGGACCCCGCCATACTCGAAAACCCGGCCGGGTCCGGCGTTATAGGCGGCGAGCGCATTGATGATATTGCCGTCGAAAGTGTTGAGCTGGGCCGCGAGATAGCGCGCGCCGCCATGCACCTGCAGATAGGGGCTGTCATAGTATTCCGGGTTGATGCCGAGATCGCTGGCGGTGCCCGGCATAATCTGGGTGAGGCCAAAGGCCCCGACCGGCGAGCGAGCACCGATGGTGAACCGGCTTTCCTGCCAGATCAGCGCTTGCAGCAACGCGCGCCATTGGACGGGGGACAGGCCTGCGCGCCCCACGCCCGCAAAGCCGCTGGTCTCCTGGGCGACGCGGATGATGAGCTGCTCTATGTTTTCCGCCGCATCCCCGAACATCTGTGCGCCGCCGGGGTTGGGATCGATCTCACCCGTGCCATAGACCGCCTCGACGGAGCGGTCCGGGTCGCCGCTGCCGCTTTCCAGACCAGAGACCATGGCTGGCAAGCCCTGACCGCCAAAACTTGTCTGGGCATCGAGGATGCGCTGCAGGTTGGCCAATTGCTCGCGTTCAATCTCGGCGATTAGTTCACGGACGGCAAGCTTGTCGGCCTGGACCGCGAGGTCGGCCTCGCGATCGCCTGTTTCGACGATGTCGCGCGCGGTCAACCCGCTGTCATTGGTCGGCACACCTTGGGACAAGGCGAGACCGGGCAGCAGGCAATGGGCCAGGATATGGGGCAGGCTACACTTCAATGTCGCCCTCCGGTGCGCCGAGGGGCGTGAAAGTGCAATCCGGTGCGACGGAGGCTGTCGAAGCGAGGAAGGTGAAGCAATTGACCTGCGGTTCCTGGTATTGCGCGCAGGAGGCCAGAACGCCAAGCGCGGCGAGAAGCAACAAAATGCGTGTCATGAAAGTCTCCAGAAGTCCGGGCGGTTGCGGTAGTCGGCACCGACGAGGGCCTCGCCTTTCTCCATGCCGCCGAGGATGGTGAGATTGGGTCCGAGAGCGCTCAGATCGGCATCAACAACGATGGAGCCTTGGTCGTCACGGATGAGCGCAAGGCGGCTGTCGCTGCCGGTGTTGAGAAGAACGTCGAGTTCCTTCTCATAGAGGTTCAGCATCGCGTAATCGGCGGCATGGGCGCGGATGTTTGGGAGCAGGATTTGCGTGGGCACAGCCTCGACAATGGTCTTGCCGGTCCGCGTACGCTCGAGCTGACTGGCGTATTGCGTCATCATCACCGCGACGGTGTTCTGCTTGCGCGCGGTGACCAGCCAGTTGGAGAGCCGCTCGGCGAAATACGCGTTGTCGAGCGCTTTCCAGGCCTCGTCGATCACGATGATGGTGGGGCGGCGATCCTCGATCTCGCGCTCAACCCGGCGGAAGAGATAGGTGAGCACGGCCATGCGTTCCTTTTCCGCCTCGCTGTCGAGAATCCCGGTGAGATCGAAGCCAACCACATCGCCTTCCAGCGAGAACGTGTCTTCCAACGTCTGGCCGAATATCCAGCCGTAGCGACCCTCTTCGGTCCATTCGAGAAGGCGCTGATGCAGATCGCCGCCATCGTCGGTGGACACAAAGAGCGATGCGAAATCCCGCCAGTTCCGTAGGGCCGGGTTTGCGGCTTGCGCGTTCTGGCGGACGACCTCCTGGATGCGGTTGGTCTGCGCAGGTGTGAGCGGCTTGTCGGCACGGTAGAGCAGGGTGGCGAGCCAGTCCGAGAGCCACGCCGTGCCACGCGCGTCAGTTTCCGTCCACAGCGGGTTGAGCCCTGTGGGTTGCCCAGCTTTCAAAGACGCGTAGCGCCCGCCATTGGCGCGGACCGCCATCTCCATACCGAGACGGTAATCGAAGACGAAGATCCGCGCCCCTGCTCGACGGGCTTGCGTCATGAGGAATGCCGAGAGGACCGACTTGCCTGAGCCGGGCCGCCCCATGATCAGCGTATGCCCGCTGGTCGGCTCTTTCTCGGGCGAGCCTTGTTCGTGATATGAAAACCGGTAAGCGCTCTGCTCGGGCGTGGGCAGATAGGTGATGACCTTGTCCCAGGGTGTTTTCTCAGCAGGTTTGCCGAGCTGGGTCCGGTGGAACGCCGCGAAATCCGCGAAGTTGCGATTTGTGATCGCGCTGGCGCGGACGCGCTTGGGCTGGTTGCCGGGATGTTGGCTTAGGTAGTGGGCTTTTGCCGCGACGCGCTCGCCGATCATCTTCACGCCTTCGGCGACGGCGGCGTTGACGATCTCGGCGCTGAGCATTTGCAATTCGTCCAGCGTGTCGCAGAAGATTGTCACGACCATGTGGTGCTCGCCGAAGCTTTGACGCTTGGCCTCTAGATCGTCGGCGGCGATGTCGAGCGCCTCCATGAGCGACAGGGCCGCATCCTGGCTGGCTTGCATCTGGCGCTTTTGCCGCTTGATCCGACCCGCCATGAGGTTTGAATTGATCGGTGTGAAGGAATGCGTGACGATCATGTCGACCGGCAGGTTCAGCATGTCGAACATGGTGCAGGAGGTGGCCTCGGAGTATTCCCCGATGGTGAAGCTCTTGCCGTAGCGATGCCCCACGACACCCTCGGAAAGCTCGAAGTGATCGCCTTGGAACGTCACTCGCGTGTTGGCGACGTTGAAAGACAGGAAGCCGTAGGTATTGGCCGGATAAAGCGGCAATTCCTGGCCGGTATTGAGCGCGCCCAGAAAGCCAATGAGTTCGCCACTTTCGGCCGTGAGCACGCGCGGGTTCAGCTCTGTCAGGCCCGACACGAACACACTTACGGCCTCGCCCAAACGACGCAGTCGCTTCTTGGTTGCTTCCTTCAGCCGGTCCGGCGCGCTGCGGTTCAGGAAGGGCAGGACGCTTTTGGGAGGCGGGCGATGAATGACGGTGAGCGTCAAGGTTTTGTCGCGCAACCCGCTGGTCTCGAGTTTCGCACGCCACAGGCGGTCAACTTCTCCAGCAAAACTATCCTCGCGCACTGGCTCGAGGTCTGGCGTGATCGCCTTCGAGACCTTGTGGACATAGTAACTGAACTCCGGCCCCAGCTGCGCGATGATCCGGGCAAAGAGCGCGGTCACCTTGTCGAGATAGGTATCATCCGTCGTGTAGCTATTGACCCCGTCGAGCCGGATGCACTGAAAGAGCTCGTTGACCCGGGTTCGCACGGTGCGGTCATCGACCAGGCTGACGTAAGGAAGCATATGCGCGAGACGGGTTTCGCGGGCGTACCAGTCGGGCGTCATTGTGCGGTGATCGAGCGCTTGGTCACGGGGCATAGCTGTCCCCGCCATGAATCGAGCGGTTCCGCGTCGGCGGTGTTTCCTGTAGTGCCGTCATCATCACGTCGATGAAGCGCGGATCCCAGTCCGCGGCCTTCCAAAGCAATGGGTAGAGCAGGGCAGCCACGCCCAGCACCGCGATGTGCTGGACCCAGACGAAGAGGAGCACCGAGCCGAAGAGCCAGACCATCGCATACATGATGGGCAGGCCCAGCAGCTTGGGCGGCCGCACGAGGCCGAGAAAGAGGGGTGAGCGCTCAGCCACCAGCAAAGACCGCGGCGACGATGGTGGGAGCGGCGGCAACACCGGCGATGCCGACAAGCACCCAGAGGGCCTGGCGCAGATCGATGATATTGAAGAACCAGCTCAGGAATACGCCCAGCACTGCCAGCGTTGCGATGACGACGCCAAGCGGGCCGGTCAGGGCATCGACGATCCCTTGCAGCAGGCTCTGAATCGGCGAGAGATCAATGCTTTGCGCAAGGGCGGGTTCGGCAATGAGCAGGAAGATCGCCAGCGCGGCGACGAATTGGTTTGAAATCTGTCTCATGAATTTGATCCTTCCAATCGGGCCACGACGGCCATGACACGGGCCACGTGGTTCTGGGTTTCTCGGTAAGGGGGAATGCCGCCGTACTGGCGCAAAGCGTCGGGCCCGGCGTTGTAGGCTGCGAGGGCAAGGCGCGGATCGCTGAACGTCTCCAGCATCATCGCGAGGTAGCGGGCGGAGCCATCGAGGTTCTGAAGGAGATCGCGCGGGTCAACACCAAGATCGCGCGCCGTCGCCGGCATCAATTGACCAAGGCCAATAGCGCCTGCGCTCGAGACCGCATCCTGACGGTAGGCGCTCTCGACTTCGATATTGGCGCGGTAGAGGGTCAGCCAATCGCGAACCGAAAGTTCTGTGCGGCGCAGCCCGGGATGACTGGCGTAACGAAGGGCGGTGGCCTCGATGGCCGCCAGAACATCGGCGCGGGGTAGGGGAGCAGGCCGCGAGAGGGCTGCCATCTGGATTTCGTCTGGCCCAAGGTCAGTCTCGCCGAGGATCGCCAGCTCATTAGCAGCGGACCCCTGGCCGATGCCGTCATTGTAATTGCGGGCAAAGCTGTCCTGAGAACGCGACGGGGTCAGAGAGCCGTCGCTCTCCATGACCAGTACCATCTGCGCAGTTGCGGGACCCGCGAGATACCAGAAAAGGAGAAGGCTACTTGCTGCCGCCCTTGTCGGTCGCAGCCAGTTTATGCGTCGTCCGCTGGCCTTCTTCGAGCGGGACATCGGCATGCGAGAAGCCGATCCCGATGAGGAAGGACACCACGCCCGTGATGGTCTTGAACTCGCGGATCTTGATGTCGTTATAGGTCGTCCGGGTACGGGCCGTGACGAGCAACTTCTCCACACCCTCGTCAGAGACGACGCGCATGATCCAGACCCCGTAGTAGCTGGGGCCTTTCTTGTGCGCTGACTCCTGGCACAGGATTTCAGCGCTATAGCCACTTTCCACGAGTTCGCGGAAACGTGCTTCCGTAACCACATTTGGTGCTTCGATGTCCCAGTTCATGGCCCGGCTCACGCTTTCTTCAAACGCGCAACGCCCGGGCATTCTCACTTGAAGCCCAGAGTTACGATAGTATATTATTAACCGCAAGATATAATGCGGCAGATACGGCTGTATCTCGGTTACTCAAACTCTAGGCACGGCCATTGGCGTCTATCAAGGAAAATAGGGGTTTCAGAAACCTGCGGTTGAGCCGATGGGTGACGATGCAGGCTGCGGCCTTTCTCATGCTCGCTCCGGTCGCAAGCCAGGCCGAATCCTGCCTCGCCCCGGTTCGACCTTTCGTTCCAAGCGATTCGCAAGCGGCCAAGGATTATGCCGACATCATCCGGCGGGACTTTGAGGTCTACATCACAGACATTCAGGACTACTTCCGCTGCCTCGAGCAGGAGCGTGCGCGCGCCTTCGAAGAAGCCCGCGAAGTCAGTCAGGACTACGGGCGGTTTCTGGAACTGGTGGGGGATTGATGGGCGATTGGGTGTGCATCAGGATTGCACCCGACGGAAACCAGACGCCGATAACACCCTCAAATATCTACTTTTTAGATAACAGATTTCATCCGCTAGCGACGTCACAAAAGGTATGTGACGCGTGTCGAAAACAATCTGGAGTACCGGGCATCTGGCCCTTTGTCAGTCTTTGGTCGAGGCCCGAAAACACGCGGGTCTGGGGCAGAAAGACTTGGCGGACAGGCTCGACTGTCATCAGTCTTTCGTGGCGCGCATTGAAAGTGGCCAGCGACGGATCGACGTTGTCGAGTTCATCGTATTGTCCCGGGCGCTTGGCTTCGACTTATCGGAGGTTCTGGCGATCGTCGAAGCCGCCACGGAGCCCGACCACAAGATTTGAAAACAATGCAATTTTGGGGCGTTCCGCTTTGGGTGTCCCCGCGTGAGACCAGCAACCTCAATGAATAGCAGTTAGCCAACATCCACTACGTGCGGCCTACGGCGCGAGTGAGCGCCTTATGACACCATGCCGCAAATTCAGCGCCATAGTGCAGGAAGTCAGTAGACAGTGAACGATGATAAAGGTGAGGGCGTCGCGATCGCCAATTTGATCGGGACCGATGGGTGCAGTATCGTTGGTTGGGTGTATCGCTGGACAACAGGCGCGCATGTGGTGATGTGGGACGTCCATGGGCCCAAGCCGGTATCGGAAATCCGGCCGGATCTGACTGAGGAACAGAAGCAGGAAATCGACTTTGACGGATTGACGCGGATCGGAAGAGACGAGGGCGGGTGAGGAGTGAGAACCCGCAGTGTTTGCCGAAATGCCTAATAGCCTATGGACCGCGACGGATATGCGGTGTCGTCGTACAAGCCTGAGAAACGGGGTTCCGAGGCAAGCCAATGCAGCGGCAGGTCAGTAGTTCACCTGTTCAAAGCCGTAATTGCCCTCATAGTCACGCCAATCGACGAACACGGAACGGTGATAGATGCCGGGGCAATTCTGGCCCCAGCGTTCGAGACCGACATGGTCGGCGGGTAGGGCGGCTATGGAAGAACTCTGCCAGGCGAAGTCACCCTGGATGCCATAAGTGCCGAGGACCACTGTGGCGCTACGGTTGCAGTCACCATCACGACCGGATTCGTGCTGTCGCGCATACCGAACATCGAAGACTCGGATGGACCGCACGAAATTGAATTCTGGTCCGCTGATATCGATGTCCGCGCGATCTTGAACGAGCCGGAGAGCCTGGTCGGCGGAAACAAGGTAATCTGGAGCTTCTGGAGTGCGCCAAGCAACCTCAATCGGGTCAGCGGTATCGCGCGCTGGAAAGGATTGTCGCGGTCCAGCGCTGTTGTTGTGGAAGAACGCTTCAAAGATGCGGGCTGCACTGTTTGCTGCTGGAGCGGTCTCAAAGGACGCGCCCATGGGACAGCGCCAGATTTGAAGCGGGGGTTCCACGGGCCAAGGTGTAATGCGTCGGATGAATTCTGCGCGGGCTCTGGCGCATGGCACGGAAGCAGGCCAGCCGCCAGACAGGCACAGGAGGATCGCGCAATCGATCGGATATGTCTGCGCGCGGACGGGCATCGGCAGCGAAAGGCCTGTCACAGTTAAGGCAACTGCGACCGAGGGGAGGAGCTTTCTGAATAGGTAGCGCATGCTTAGGACACTTTTTGACAGGATTCAGCATACATACGACAATATACTATAGCAACACTAAGTATAATCACGTATAAGGTTTATTATGTAAATTCAAGGATAGCTTTCTAGCTTTTGGCCTATGGTTATCCAAAGAACCTAGGTGTCACTTTCAAGTAGGCTTCGTAAGCTTCGCCGTAGCGTTCTTTCATCCAACTTTCCTCTGCATGGGGTGCAAAAAGAAGAACAGTTATTGCAGCCGCGCCCACGAGAAGTGCCGCTACGGAAGAGGAAAGCAGGAGCCATCCTAAAATCATGCAGGCATCTGCAACATATTGCGGATTTCGCGAGTAGCGATACAGGCCGTCGGTCTTAAGCGTACCCTGAGCACCACCTGTCTGAGCAATTCCAAATCCTCGGACGGCACTCCAGACCACGATATTCGACAATACGATGATTGGGATGCCCAACCCATACCGCATCCAAACCGGCAACTCCATTTGGCCCCAGCCAATCACTCCAAGTGCAATGAGCGTCCCAAACAATGCGAAGGTGGGAACCCAAACAAGGATCGGCGTCCAGACACTGTAGGCTTTCGGTGGCCATATGCGCCTCGCAGGACAGGCGATCGACCAAACCAGCGCACCGAGAGTTGCCACGGCAATCAAAAGGCCGATGATTATAAGCACGGAAGACACCTGAGACCTACTGACTGTGGAGCTTGTCATGGCCGAACAGTGGAGCCTTACCGTCACAGACACCGTTGCGCTCGAACTCTAGCGTGGAATGTGTAATCCCGAATTCTGCACCAATTCGTGACTTTAACTCAGACTTTAACTGCTCTAGCCGGGCCCAAGCTGTGTCCTCAACGACGACATGTGCATCGAGTGCTGGTGCGTTTTCTTCCATCTGCCACAAGTGCACGTGGTGGACGTCCTTAACGCCATCTGTTTGGCGCAGAACGGCCACCACCTCCCCTCCGTCGATGTCCGGTGGACTGCCGAGCATAAGCGTCCGGATCGGGCCACCAATCTCAGCGAATGCCAGGTACAGGATGTAAATCGCGATCCCAATCGTGATCGCGGGATCAACCCAACGCATGTCGTAGAGAATAATGAGCGTGCCGCCGACGATCACGGCGACCGAGGCCAAAGCGTCGGACAGGTTGTGCAGGAACAAGGCGCGGATGTTCTGGCTGCCCTTCTGCATAGAATAGGTCAGCGCCGCTGTCAGGGCGTCGATCACCAACGCTAATCCCGCGATGATGACGACAGTCCACCCCTGAACCTCGGGTGGTTCAAACAAGCGCATGCCGCCTTCGTAGATCAGATAAAGGCCGATCATGATCAGCGTCGTGTAATTGATCAGTGCTGCCACGGTCTCGATCCGGCCATAGCCAAACGTCATCCGTTCATCGGCAGGCCGACGCGCGATCTTGCGGGCCGCAAAGGCAATGACAAGCGCCGCCATGTCCGAGAAGTTATGGAGCGCATCCGCGATCAGAGCGAGTGAGCCTGCAAAAATGCCGCCCACGATCTGCGCAACGGTCAGAAGACCGTTGGCCCAAATCGCAATGGCCACGCGGCGATCCCCGCTGGATGGGTCCAAGTGGGCATGGCTATGACCGTGGTGATCATGCGGCATGGGTCTCTCCCTCATGCTGGTGCGCAACGGACGCGTCGGGTTTCAGACGGCCCGCGCGGAAGGCTCGCACGCGGGCGTTCATCCAATGCCGGATGATGTTGCGATAGAGCCAACCGCGCAGACGACCGAACTTCTGCTCATGTTCTGCATAGAAGACGTCGGGCGTGTCGAAAGTTCCAAAATCCTGAACGATCCCGGTTTCCTGAATGTAGGTGTCCTGGCCGTTCCATTCGACGGGCGGCGCGCTCAGGCAATCCGTTCCCGCGCCGAAACCGCACAGGTTCTCGCGGTCGGCAAACGAAGATTGCAGAATCTTCAGAAATGCGCTGTCAAGAATGAAGCCTTCCAGGTTGATCCATCTGCCGTCCAGTTCGACCTCGATCCACGAGTGTAGGATCTCTTCCGGTGCAATTGGGTAGACTAGTTCCGGCACAACGCCGCGCTGAAGGCCCTTGTGGATCGTGAACCCGTGGATCCTGCACTTTATGCCTACACCCCGAAGGAGCGCCATAAGGAGCGTGCCCTTGGTGTTACACTGACCATAGCCATCGGACAGCACCTCGGACGCTGGAATGTCGTCGGCGCGGTTGTATCCGAAGGCGATTTCGTTGCGCACAAAGTCATAGACAGCTCCGATTTTGTCGGTATCGGACAGATCGCGCCAGCCCCTTCCATCAATTAACTGCGCGATAGGGGCCGCGCCAAAATCCAGGATTGGGGTTGCCGTCAGCAAGGGGTTTTCATGTGCCACAATGGGTCTCCTCGAATCTTTCGAGGATATAAATAATTGCTACAGTCACTGTAGGTTCAAGTAAGAATATCGAAAAGTTTGCCGTGCCTTTTCAGGCGCCAATCTGATCGTGCTCGGTCAGACACTCTGAATGGTCTCTAAGCACCTCAAGAACACGGCATTGCGCGGCGTTACCGCCGCTGCATTCCTTGACCATGCGCTTCAGTTCCGCGCGCAACGCTTTCAACCGTTCCATCCTCTGCTCAACGAGCTTCAATTGTCGGCGCGCGATTTCATCAGCTTCATGACAGGGCCGATCCGGTGCGTCCGACAAATCAAGTAACTCGCGGATCGCGTCGAGTGGAAACCCCAATTGTCTGCTATGCCGGATGAATGCGAGACGATCGAGCTCAGCGTCACCATAGCGTCTTTGCCCGCCTTCGGTTCGGCCGGGCTCCGGCATCAGGCCTATCTGCTCATAGTACCGGATTGTCTGAACCTTGGTGCCGGTCTTCTTCGCGAGCGTACCAATCGTGAGCATGATGAAACCCCGTTAATCCTCCAGTGAATGTAGATTTGTCTCGCCTGTAGCGCAACCGCGGAACTCACGTTTTGGCGATCTCCGGCGCGCGCTTTACAAAACCTCTTGAACCTACAGTTGCTAGAGGGTGTAACCCAGCTTGAAAATTAAGAATCAAACAGGCAGGACGAATTGCGTCTTTCAGGCATACAAAAGGTTTTATGGGTTCTGGCAGGCACAGCGCTTCTTGTGTTTGCGGTTTTTCAGTTTGCCGGACATCGGACCGATACCGACGCAGACATGTCTGACCCAGCCTTTCGCGCGGCGTTCGAACTGACAGATCACCAGGGAATGATCCAGACCGAGCGCGACTTCTCCGGGCGGTGGATGCTCGTCTTTTTCGGCTTCGCGAACTGTCCGGATGTGTGCCCAACAACGCTCGCCGAAGTTGCAGCCGTCATGGAAGACCTGGGAACGGATGCAGAAAAAGTACAAGCGATCTTCATTACGATTGATCCTGAACGCGACACTCCCGCTGCGCTGGCCGAGTTCGTGCCCTTGTTTGATGCAGGTATCATCGGGCTGACCGGAACGCCGGAGCAGATCGCAGAGACGTCTGAGACCTTTCCGATCTTCTATGAGCGGATTGAAGAAGCCTCCGCGCCAGATGGCTACACAATGGGCCATACATCGCATTTGTTCCTGTTCGATCCCGACGCGGGCTTCGCGGATCTCGTGGGCTTACGGCACACCCGCCGAAGAGATCCTCGCCGACCTAAGAGAGAGGCTCTGACCGAAATGACCCGCATATACGGAGAAACGGCCCTCGGGCTGGCGTGGGTGATCGCGCTTGCAGCCTCGCTGGCCGTTCTGTTCATTGGCGAGGTCCTGGGGCAGACACCCTGCCTGCTCTGTTGGTTCCAACGGGCCTTCATGTTTCCCCTCGCCATTGTGCTAGGACTTGGCCTCTGGTGGCGAGATGATCGCGTGGGCCGGTATGGGATCGCGCTTGCCATTGGCGGTGCCGCTGTCGCGCTCTGGCACCTGGGGCTTTATTTCGGTGTCATCCCGGAACGGATTCAACCCTGCACCGCAACAGGCCCCTCCTGCACGGACGACAACCAATTGGTGTTGGGCGTCCCAATCCCGCTGATGGCGCTTGCTGCTTTTGCCGCAATCGCGGCGCTGTCCGCTCTTTCTTTAAAGGACAAACACGCATGAACCGTCGTGGCCTCATTCTCTCTGTAGCAGCCCTAGGCGCCGCCGCTTTCGGGGGAGCAACTTGGTATGTAAACCGCCCTGCCCCGGTATCTGAGACAGAAGCCGTCGCCCCGGAATTGGCAGAAGTTCTGATACGGCCCTACTCTCCTGTTCTTGGTCCGGAGGACGCGCCTGTAACCATCGTCGAGTTTTTCGATCCCGCCTGCGAGGCCTGCCGGGCGTTTCATCCTATTGTGAAGGACATCATGGCTGAGCATGGCGATGCCGTGCGCGTCGTCATCCGCTACACGCCGTTTCATGGTGAGGGCTCGGAAGTAGCCATCCGCGTTCTTGAGGCCGCGCGCATGCAAGGCGTCTTCGAACCTGTATTGGAGGCTGTCCTGCGGGATCAGCCCCAATGGGCTTCTCATGGCGGCATGCGGCCGGAGTTGCTGATCGGGATAGCAGCATCTGCCGGACTGGATCCAGAAGCAGCGCAGGCGCAACTTCTTGCGCCACAGACAACCGGCGTTCTCAATCAGGATCGCGCCGATGTAGAGACCGTCGGTGTGCGCCAAACACCAACCTTCTTCGTCAACGGCAAACCGCTGGATCCATTTGGGGAGGCGGAGTTGCGCCGTTTGGTGGCAGATGAAGTCACGGCGGCCAACAGTTGACGCATGAGAGAAAAGGGAAAATCAAAGTGAAGACAGTAGTCTATGGCCTGATGGCCGCCCTCATGTTCGCATCAAACGCCGCAATGCCCGCTATCGCTGGTTCCGAGGACATTGTCGTCGAAGATGCCTGGGCGCGCGCGTCAATCGGCGTAAACCGTCCGGGGGCCGCGTATATGACAATCCGCAATACAGGCGAGGAGGCTGTGACACTCACCGGCCTCCGCACGGATTTGGCGATGATGCCTGATATTCACCAGACATCCACAAATGCCGAAGGTGTCAGCTCGATGGCCCCCGCAGGCGAGATCGAGATTGCACCGGGTGAAGCTGTGTCACTAGAACCGGGCGGCCTGCACGCCATGCTGATGCGCTTGCAGCGACCGATGGCCGAGGGAGAAAGCTTCTCTTTGACACTCGACTTCTCGGACGGCGGTGAGATCATGGTCGAGGTTCCGATTCTGGGTATTGCCGCGCGCGGTCCAGAGGGCTGATGATCCGACGCACGGCCCTCAAGTATGCCTTCACAGGTATCGCGGCGGTTGCCCTGACACTTGTTGTCGGGTGGTGGCGGGTTGATGGCCCCGGTGCGCCCGAACAGACGGAACTTCGACCGGTCGCCCTATCCAAAATGGAATTCCGCCTCTCCGATCACGAGGGAAACGAGGTTGGACCCGAAACCCTAATCGGCAGCCCGACGATGGTCTTCTTCGGCTTCACCTACTGCCCAGACGTTTGTCCGACGACATTGTCGGACATCTCCGGCTGGCTTGATGACCTCGGCGAAGAGGCGGAGGGGATGAATGTGGTGTTCATCACCGTCGATCCGGAGCGGGATACTATCAAGGCGATGGCCGAATATGTTGGCTACTTCCATCCATCGATACGCGGGTGGACTGGCCCGGAAGAGGAAATTGCGCGCGCGGCACAGGGCTTCCGCGCACGCTATGAGCGGGTGCCGACCGACGGCGGCGATTACACCATGAACCACACCGCCAGCGTTTTCCTGTTCGACGCCGAAGGCCGGTTCACCACCATGATCGACTATCACGAGCCGAAGGAATTCGCGGTGCCGAAAATCCAGCGTGCGCTCAATGAAGAAACTGAGGGGCAACATGAAGATCAGACTAATCACGGCAGGCTTCGGAATTTTCGCGGCACTAACGGCCGGGGGTTTGGCAATATCGGGTATCTGGTCGAAGGATCCGGTCCCTCCAGATCTGGCCGCTGCCACCGCGTGGTCGCCAGCTCAGCTCCGGCTTCCCACATCTATTGAAACGGAATTGCCGCAATTCGCACAACCAAGTGCGGCGCCCGCAAGACCACTCCAGCCCATGCCACAGCTGAATGTCGCGATCGCAGATACTCTCTTACCGACGATAGAACCTCCGCTCGCCAACTGGTCACGCGATATCGCCACCGGCGAGACGCTCGACACCGTTCTTGAAGAAGCAGGTCTTTCAGCGACCGACCGTACCGAGGTCGCTCTGGCCCTCGGCGCGGAATATGATCTGAGGCGACTTAGGCCGGGGCACTCGGTCACCGTTGTCTCGACGATGGACGGCAGCCCGCGCAGCGTCGCGCTCTCCGTCGAGGACGGTGTGCGGATCGAGGCGATCTTTGGCGAAGAGCTGGCCACGCAGGTCGTGACCCCGGATCCCGAGTTCATAACATTGGCGGGCGAAGCAGTGATCGACAGCTCGCTTTTCGCCGCGCTCGAAGACGCTCGAATGCCCGCCCGCTTCGCTGTCGATCTGGCACAGATGCTGGGTGGAACCGTTGACTTCCGTCGTGAGATGACCGGCGGAGAAACGCTTCGTCTACTGTGGCGCGAGGCCCGTGTTGGCAAAGACAGGATTGGCCAGCCGGAACTGACCTTTGCATCGCTGGAGATAGGCGGCGCACTTTATGAGGTCGTCTGGCCGGAAAACGGGAGCGGTCAGGCAACGATCTACGTCGATGGCACGGTTCTCCGCGTTTTTGCACAGCCTGTCGAAGGGGCGCGATTAAGCTCGGTATTTGGACGCCGTACGCACCCGGTCTACGGCAATGTCCGGATGCACACAGGTGTCGATTTCGCGGCGGCAAGCGGAACGCCGGTTCAAGCGACAGCACCAGGACGGGTCAGCTTCATCGGCTGGCGGGGCGGCTATGGTCGCGTGGTCGAAATCGCCCACGGCTCAGACACAATGACACGCTACGCGCATCTCAGCGCTGTACCCGAGGGCCTGGCACAAGGCCAACGCGTTGCGGCGGGAGATGTGATCGGTCGCGTCGGCGCGACTGGCACGGCGACTGGTCCGAACCTGCACTACGAAGTCCTCGTGGATGGACGCCCTACTGACCCGCTCTCTGACGACCGACTTGCCGAAGCGGCTGAGAGCGAAGCGGATGATACAGCCGCGCTTTTGCGTCTGGCCGAGACGCGCGCGCTTCTGAATGAAAACCTCGGCAGCGAGATTGCCGAAACTACAACCGAAAGGCTCTGACCCATGAGACGCATGACCCAAGCTCTTGCCATCACACTCGCCCTTCTCCCGGCGGCGCAGGCCTTCGCGGAGGCAACCCCAATCGACGTCCGCAAGACCAATGGATGCGGTTGCTGTCTGTCCTGGATGAACCATCTCCAAGAGAACGGCTTCGCGCCAACGGGCCAGGACATGTTCGGCGGCCTTCTCGTTCGTTTCAAACTCGACAACGGAGTACCGCAGCGCATGGTCTCTTGTCACACCGGACTCGTTGACGGCTACGTGATCGAGGGTCATGTGCCTGCCGCCGACATCCGCCGCCTGTTAGAGGAGCGTCCCGATGCTGTAGGCCTGGCAGTGCCAGGAATGCCCTATGGTTCGCCCGGCATGGGACCCGAGGAGGACCGCGAGGCTTACGACGTCTTCTTGATACAGGAGGACGGTTCGACCGAGATCTATTCGAGCTACCCCGAAGGCTGAGCATGTTTAGGATGGGTTATACGTGCCCGAACATACGCGGCGCATTCTCCGCGCTCATTGCCGACGTCTGGGGTGGGTGACGCAATGCATTCGTTCAAAGGAGAACCAGCCATAGGGGTGCTGGCCGCCCTCACTTCCTTCGCGGTCGATCAGGTCACAAAGGCCATTGTCGTATCAAATGCGACCGCTTTGAATGCCGGGGTGTCGGTGGTCCCCGGGTTCAATCTTACGTTCCACCGCAACGATGGCGTGACCTTTGGACTTCTCGGAGGTGCGCCGTGGTGGAGCCTCGTGGTTCTTGCACTCGCTGTCTGTGCCTGGCTCGCTATCATGATGCTTCGCACACGGAACCGCATCGAAGCGATTGCCTACGGTTCGATCCTCGGAGGCGCGCTCGGCAACGTTATTGACCGCGTGAGATTTCGGGCCGTGACAGATTTCCTCGATTTCTATGTTGGCTCCGCGCACTGGCCGGCTTTCAACATGGCTGATTTTTTTGTGGTTGGCGGTGTCGGATTGCTTCTGATCCCGACGAAGTTTCTGAACCGGTCCCGGACTGACCCGTGAGCCAAACCTGATCAAGGTGCACGAAGAACAGCCTCAGCCTTCTCCGGTGGTATTGCCAATAGCTTTTTCGAATGCAGCCAGTGTTTCGTCGCTCACATGATGTTCGATCCCTTCCGCATCACGTTCTGCGGTTTCCGCGTCGATTCCAAGGCTTAGAAGAAATGCAACCACAATCCGATGCCGTCTACGACAGGCTTCGGCCAAGGCTTGGCCCCGCTCGGTGAGGAATATCGCGCGGTAGCGTTCACGTCGCACCAAACCTGCCGACTTCAATCGCGAAATGTTCTTTGTGACAGTTGGGGGTTTCACACCTAATCGTTCGGCAATTTCGACAGGTCGCGCCTCTCCTCGGGTTTCAATCAACTCTGCGATCAGCTCGACATAATCCTCTGCCATCTCGCTTTCATGCGCTTGGCGCACGATCGCAAAACCTTCCGCCTGAGCTTCCGGAGCCCGTTCCATGGGTTGAATGGTTTCACGGTCATGTGATTGCAGCTTTGTCATATCAGGACTTTGCCTTCCAACTGAGCAATTGACAACTTGTTTGCTTTGGGTAGATAAGTTAGACGTGGCTAACTTTTGGGGTTGGAGACTAAAGTGATCCGGAAACTCTCAGGCTTGCTGGTTGCGGCGTGGATTGGCGCAACAGTCTCATTTGGGCCTTCCCATGCAACACCGGCAAAGGAAGCGCCGTGGTTGCCAGATGCAGCGGCCTATCGGCTGACCCTCTTTCTGGGAAATTTGGAGCCAATCCCTTGGGATCAGGTCGAAACCGCCTGGTCCGATCCCTATCACGGCTCGGAGTTCTCTGCGGGCGCGCTTGCATGGCTGAGCGCGAATAGCGACATCGGTGCGGAACCCGTACTGGACGCGATTGCGCGAAGAGATCGTCAAGCCCTTTTCGAAGCTGCGACACAAACAATTGCGCACAGAATCGAAGAGGAATTGGACCGCGCGCTCAACGCGGACGACCCAGCCACCGCGCAGCAGGCGGTACAGACCGCGCGCAAACTCTACCGCGCCTTTGCGGATGGCATCGGCGCAGCCGATGCCGATGCAGCGCGCCAAATTGGCCGTGCATGGCTGGAACTGAACAACAGCACCGGCTCCGCCGGAGTTCTCGGCGCGGGAGCGACACCTGCCGACCGAGAAGCGATGGTCGCTGCACGGACGACCATCTCAAGCTATCTCGCTGAGAATTACCTGGCCGAAGACTTCGCCCCGAGGCGACTGCTTACCCCATTGCCTGAAACAGCCATACTCAGTGGGCGCGATATCGACTTACCGCCGAGCCTTCCGCCGGGGGCGGATATCTTTGATCAAGACCCATTGCCGCTGCTTGTCCTGAACTTCGAGGAACAGGGCATCGATGAAACCGATCTGCCTCTGATCGCCTACGGCGACATGCTCTTCGATAGTGCCCAGATATTCGGCGGCCCCGCGCGTGATCTTGGAATCGCGTGTTCGACGTGTCACAACCGGTCGGACATCAATCAGCGGCTCTTCATTCCGGGTGCCAGTCATCAACCCGGTGCCGTCGATGTCGACGGCGCCTTCTTCAATCCGATCTTCAACGACCGGCGTGACGATCCGCTCGATATTCCCAGCCTGCGCGGCCTGCGGTTTACCGGACCCTATGGCCGGGACGGTCGGTTTGCATCACTGCGCGACTTTACACGCAATGTGATCGTCAACGAATTTGCTGGCGCGGAACCAACACCCTTCATGCTGGATGCGCTGGTCGCTTATATGCAGGAATTCGATTTTCTTCCAAATGCCATGCTGACAACGGACGGCCAGTTGACCGAGGCCGCCACAGATGCGGCGGTGCGCGGGGAAATCCTTTTCAACCAAAACTTCGAGGGGCTCGGCGACCGGTCCTGTGCCAGCTGTCATGTGCCAAGCGGCAACTTCCTGGACCGGCAGGCGCATGATATCGGATCGGTTGCTCCGGGTTATTCGGGCGCGCGCTCAGGTGCCCTCGATACGCCCACGCTTCTTGGAACGGTCTATACAGCACCTTACTTTCACGATGGATCGCTGCCGACACTTGCCAGTGTCGTTGACTGGTTCAACGACACGAAATCGCTTGGCCTCACGGAGGCTGATCAGGCAGATCTGACCGCCTATCTCGAAACCATCGGCGCGGCGGACGAACCCTATGAGGCCTTCGATGCCGAGAATACGCCCTTCCGCCTTGCGTTCGCGGAACTGACCACATTCGCGTCGACGCTGGATACGCTGCTGCCCCGCCGGGACGCGGAACACATCCTTCTCTTGGTCGAAACGGTCGGGGCGGACCTTTCGGCTGACGCAAGTACGATGTCCAATCTGTCTGCCCGCCCGGACGTCTATGCGCTTGCCGAGCGGTTGAACCAGGTTGGCGCGGCCGTGCGCGCAGAGGACTGGGACACCGCAGAAGCAAGCTGGGCGGCATTCAAAGCCGAGGCCATGACACTCGAAGCGAGGGCATTCTGATGCAGGTCCGTTTGAATCGCAGATCATTGCTGGCCCTGTCCGTCGCCGGTGCATTGTCTCTGGGAACACCTCTTGCGGGGCAAGAGACGAGCCTACGCCTCGCCTTCATTCCGCAAGAAAATCCTGACAAGTTGCTTGGCGATATTGCGGCAATCACCAACTGGCTTGCCGAACAAATCGGCGCTCCCGTCGAGGGGTTTGTCACGATTGATCACGCTGCTGCCGTCGAGGCGCTTCGCAATGGAGACGCAGATATCTCGTTCATGGGTGCCCTGCCCTTCGTGCTGGCAGAGGCCGAGATCGGTGCAATACCGCTCCTGTCCGAGGTTTACCGTGACCAACCGAGCTACACAGGTCGAGATCTTCGTGCGCCGAGACAGCGGGATCGAGACGCTAGCGGATTTGCGGAACAAGGACATCGCGTTCGCCGATCCCATTTCAGAATCGGGCTACCTGTATCCGCTCGCCGAATTTGTGGACGCAGGCTTGTTCGCTGCACCAAGAGACGCAGACGCGTTCTTTGGTCGCGTGTTTTTTGCAGGTGGCTATCAGCAGGCCATGCAGGCGATGGCCGAGGGCCTCGTCGACGCCGCAGGAGCGAGCCAGTACGCCGATCTACTTCTCAGCCCCGAACAACAAGCCCAGGTGACCTGGATTGCGGAGAGCGATGCGATCCCCAGCCATGTGGTTATCGCGCGGCCTGGACTTGATGCAGGGCTTCAGGCGCGATTTGTCGACACCATGTTGCGGCTGAACGCTTCGGAAAACCGCAACCTTCTCCGCTATCTCTATGGACCCGATGGATATGTCAGGGCGGATACGGCCAACTATGAAGGGGTGCGCGCCATGGCGCGGCGATACGGGTTGCTGGGATGAAGTCAGCCATTCAAATTGACGATCTCAGCTACACGCATCCGGGTTCAGACTTTCGTGCTTTGGAGCATGTCTCTCTTGCCGCGCCTGCAGGCCAGAGTATTGCTTTGCTGGGCCCGTCCGGTGCGGGCAAGACCACATTGCTGACACTGCTCGATGGGCGACTTCGTGGCTGGCGCGGTCGCGCTTCAGTTCTGGGGGCATCCCTTGACCCCGATCATCCGCCCGCACGCGCCCGACGGCCCGACACCGGCTTTGTATTCCAGGAATTTGCCTTGGTCGAGCGCTCTTCGGTGCTGCGCAACGTGCTGAATGGCCGTCTTGGCCGCATGTCTCCATTGCGCGCGGTCCTTTGGAGACCCACCTCTCGAGACTTAAATCTTGCGCGGGCCGCACTTGCGGATTGCGGCCTCGCGGATCTGGCAGAGCGTCGAGTCGACAGTCTCAGCGGGGGGCAGCGGCAACGGGTTGCAATAGCGCGCTGTCTTTCGCAGGAACCTCGGCTGATCCTCGCTGAC